>NZ_WSPP01000218.1:0-11660 GCF_009767705.1 Myroides sp. LoEW2-1
GTATTTCTTGTCTATCCTGCGCTAATAAAACGCTTGGCAGTATCATAATACAACTATATACTAACTGTTTTACTATATTCTTCATATTATTTTAATGTGTGATTCCATTTTGGCATTTTAGCTCCATAACGACGAAAAACTGGAATCTCTCCATGAATAAAATCTTCTGAGCTATTATTTAAATCTTGAAGTATAGGTGTACCATCTGCATTCTCACTAATTTTCTTACGTACAACACTTTTAGAGTTATAGGTTGCTCCCACATAAGTCATTCCTGCATCTAATACCGAAGGCATTCTCTTACCTACAATCATATTTTCATTATCTCCTGCCTCTACAGCATCTAGCACATAGCTAGTTGGAATTTTTGCATAAATGGTATTCAAAGAAGACGAAACATCTTTTGCCTGCAATTGTAGATTATTTATAGGATCATATGTTTTATCTGTAGGTACAGAAAACAAAACAAAAGCTCCACCAAAAACAGATGTCAAATATTGAGGGGCACTACCTTTAACAGCTTTTCCATTATAATAGAAATGTTCCATATCAATAGCTGGTTGATCTGGAAAATTTGGATTATCCATATTAAATTCAAACTCAGAAATAGTAGCATCTAAAGGAGAATTTGGATTATATCTTTCTAACTTATGGTTAGCTGCAAATTGAGAAATCACACAACTTTCCCCAGGAAGTAATGGATAGTCTGCACCTGATCCAGGAAATTTCCAAATTCTATCAGTATAAACAAACTTGTCTTGATCCTCTGCTGGCCAAATGGGCTTTTGAGTAGTTGCTTTTGTAGGAGCTATTGTAGCAAAATAAACATGATCTAAATAAATTACCTGATCAGAGTTATTGTAAATTTCATAAAATTGATTTCTAAAATAAAAGGGAGCTGTACCTGCATAAAATATTTCTTTAAAAACTAGTGGACTTATTCGAATTCCATCAACATCCATTTTTAAATAATCAGATTTTACAATTGGAAAATTATTTTTAGCACCTCTCATTAAAAATTGCTCTCCACTATTACTTAATAATCTTCCAGAAATATTTAAATTATAAAGTCCAGGAATTATTTGATTAAATACGATTTGACTACCTTGTAACTTTCCTTTGTATATTTTGTTTTCTTTATAGTTTTCTAAGTTGACTTCTAATCCTGTGATATCTTCTATTTCAGTGACTAAAGAACTCGCCTCAATTTTAAATTCCAATGACGATACAGTATCTGTTTTTAATGCATCGTCAAATGATGTACAACTACTCAAAAAGGCAATTATACATAGTGATATTATTCTTTTCATCTTTACTTATTTTTAAAATAGTTTTGTTAACTCCAGACCAAAGAAAAATTGATTTCCTCTAACCACTTTCACTCCGGGAGTTCTTACAGCATCATGTAATGGATATGATCTAAACATATTATTTACATAAAACGAAACCCTTGTAGTTTTCCCCACTTCTTTAGTTAGGTTCAAATTGAACATGAACATGGGATTATAACTTTCCTTTAAATGCATCTTTTCATCTAGTGGTCTTACAAGAAGTTTATACTCTTCTTCAGGTAATGGGTTAGATGCTAAATCATACATCTGTCCATCTATCTTAGAAATGTATTTTATAGGCTTGTCATAATCTTTAAAACTATACCAATCAGACTCTTTCCAAATAGCCTCTGTTGTAAAGGTCATAACAAAGCCAATTTGAGGAATATGATGTACTAGCCTTAAACTAGTAGAAAAACGTTGGTTATTTACAACCCTGGAACCTTTTTGATAAACTCCAACATGGGTTCTTTCCTTAGGTCCTGTAGAACTATATCCATCAAAAAAAGAATAATTATTACTATAAGTTTGGGATTCTAAAAAACTTCCATTTAAATAAAATGAAGTTCTTATCTGGTTCCATTTTCCAAGATCAAAATCAAACTCTACTCCTTTTGACTTATATTCTAGATTATTTGTAGGCTGATAAAATGAAGCCAGTACAGGATTGCTTGAATCTAAATAAATCCCTTGATCATTTCTTTTATACTGTAAAAAATCAACTGGTTTAAAAGACGACGGTAAGTACCCCATTGAGTATCCATTTTTCAAATGTTCTTTAAATAAAGTAACAACTAACCTTTTCTTATTAAGTTGAAAATCAAATGTAAACTCCGATTTTGTATTTCGAGCTACTTTTAAATCTTTATTGGTAGTATTAAATACTCTTGTTGTCGTTATAAAAAGTTGTTGATCTTCAGGAACATTATTTATTCCTAGTTCATTTATATTTATATATTCAAAATATGCTCTTTCAGGATACAAAAACTGTAATCCTGGAGATTTAACACCTACTCCATGACTAAAACGAATCAACAAGTTATTAGGAATCAAATCAAATGCTAAATTAAATCTTGGAGACCACTGCTCTTTTAATGTAGAATACTTATCATAGCGAAGCCCTGCGTTTATAAGAACATTGCGATTAAACACTTCAAACTCTATTTGATCTTCAGCAAAAAAAGAAAACTGATTTAAAAACGGAATATCATCATAAGATCTTGGTCGAAAACTAGCATTAAAAGCAGATAAATCTCTATAAGGTGGCGCAGTTGGTAAAAAAATTTTTCCTTTTCCTTTATTACCATCTTTCTTATAATCAATCCCTAACAGCACATTATGAGTAAATATGCCTGTGGTTTTCTGAAGTGAACTTGTTAACTTACCAAAAAGATTAATCTCTTTACCATCTATATTATAAAATGCATTATAAGTACTCGGTAACATCATGGCATAATAATCTTCCTCGGTTTGATACTTATTAGAACCAACTATTAAATTACCATCAATATCATAAATATCTTTATTCCTATTAGACATAATACTACCGTCATACATAGTCATAGAATAAGGAGCTGTGGCTGAAGTATATTGTTGCCCATAAAAGCTCTTTTTTACCGTTTGACTATATCCTAAGACATATTTGATGTTTTTAAAAATATCTGAATTAAAGTAATAAGTACCGCTTATATTAAAAACCCAAGCAAGACTACTCCCTTTACTTTGTCTTTGGGTTATTAACTCATCATAATTTCTATATTGATGATCCTTTGATGAGGTAAGTTGTACCATCCAATTAGTCTTTAATCGATCATCTAAAAAGGACTGTTCATATTGAGTTCTAAACTGAAATCTTTCATAAGTTAAATAAGATTGTATTGGACTCTTTATGCTCTTGGCATAGTCAAAATTTGTAGTTAGAACTCCCAATTTATCTGATAGTTTTTCACCTTTTAACACAGAAAACTGATAAACATTAGGGTTTGTCTTAGCTGAAAACATCCAAGGTGTAATTCCTTTCTTTGTAGAGAAAAGAACAGCACCTGAGGTAAGATCTCCATACTGAGCTGAAGCTACACCTTTAATTATCTCAATAGATTCTATTGCATCTGTAGGAACATTTCTAGTATCTATACCTCCTAAAATACTAGATCCTCCACCTAAAGAGGAGAGATTACCATCTACAGCAGGATTCATCATTTGCATATTAGCATTATTAGAAATAGGCATTCCATCTTGGATAATACTAGTCCCAAAAGAATTCATAGAATGCGTTGTACTACCGATATTTCTTATCGATATACTTCTATTGCTTTTTAAGTTTGGATTTGAAGTGATCCCTCCTGGAAGTAAACTCATCGCATCATTTAAGCTTAATGATTGCAGATGATCTAAACTTGCTCTGTTTATCTTAGTAGAGTGATCTTGCTTTTGAATATTTGAAACAACATGAATTTCCTCTAAGCGAAAATTATCATCTTTTAGTACCCACTCAAATTCAATATCACTAGTAACATCAATCAATGTATCTAAACTTACCTTTCCAACATAAGAGATCATAACTTGATGTTTTCCCTTAGGTAATTCTAAAGAAAATTCTCCCTTGTTATTTGAAAAAGTTTCAACACGACTAGGTAACGTATATACATAAGCTTGAGCTAAAGCTTCTTTTTCATTTTTACCTTCTTGCAATACTCTGGCCTTGAGTTTATAGGTCTTAGTATTTTGAGCATAAATAGAATTTGTATATGAAATACCTATCAGTATTATTAAAAAACTAAACTGCTTAAATTTCATTTTGTTTATATAGCTAATTAATTTCATTTGCACGATTGATTTTAGATCGGGACAAAACTATATCTGAATAAAAAATCTACACTGACGAGATGCGAAATAATAAAGACGAGACGAGTAATACTTGCGATTATGGTGATTATAATTCTAATTCTATCAATTAGTTTTGTCTGTATAAGCTTTATAAAAACAATCGTAAAGAGCTTATCTATAAAAATGAAAATTCATAAACTACTTTTTTAATGAATGAACTAATCACTAAAAAAACCTTTAGAGATATTATACGCAAAAAACAAAATCTCTTTATTCTCTTAGGAGTTTGGCTAATATCTATCCTAAGTTGTTTTATCAATTACACTCAATTTACTACCCATGCTACCTCTGTTGAAGCTCATCGTGTTGAAGTAAGGGAAAAATGGGAAAATAGACCTGATAAACACCCCCATAGAATGGCACATTACGGCTACCTTGTTTTTAGGCTTGCTCATCCAATGAGTATATTGGACAAAGGGTTAGACGACTATCTAGGAAATATAATATTCTTAGAAGCTCATAAGCAAAATACGGCAAACATTTCAGAAGCTAATAGCTCAGGGGTTCTTGTACGGTTTGGCGTATTTACCCCTGCTTTTATCTTACAAGTCTTGCTCCCTCTTATTATTTTCTTTGTTGGTTTTAATCTAATAACCAAAGAAAAAGAGGACAATACGTTAAAATTGTTAAGTATTCAAGGAGCCTCAAAAAAGGCTATTATTTTAGGTAAAGTAAAGGGATTGTGGCATTACGCTCTTCTACTTTCTATACCTATATTTCCAATACTAATTGGACTGATAAGCTACAGTTATTTAAGTACTTTTTCTGATATTCTGTTTCGAAGTTTACTGATTCTGTTTTCTTATGCTTTATTTTACTTTTTGCTAAGTTCAATTGTTGTAGGAATCTCAACACTAAGTAAAAACTCATCCATAGCATTGATTAACCTAATTACCATCTGGCTTTTGATGTCAATTATTCTACCTAAAGCAGTACAATATACCGCTCAAATTAGTTATCCAATTGAATCAAGGATTGCCTTTGAATCCAAACTTGAAAAAGAGATTCTAAAAGTTGGTGATAGTCACAATCCCAATGACCCTTACTTTTCTCACATCAAAGACTCTTTATTAAATCATTACAATGTTGATAATGTAAATAAACTTCCCTTTAACTATGGTGGTTTTATAATGAAACAAGGCGAAAAAATCAGTACGGGTATTTACAATGCAAAAATGAAAGAACTAGAAGATACTTTTGAAAAGCAATACCAAATCACCCAATACTCTAGTTATTTTAATCCAATGACAGCCATTAAAAGCTTTTCAACCACAGTTTGTGCAACAGATTATTATGCTTATAAGATGTTTCAAAACCAAGCAGAAGAATACCGCTACAAACTAGCTCAATATATGAATGACTTACAAATAGAACACATCAGTAATGACAAATCTAAAAACGAAATTATTAGTCAAGAAAACTGGAAGAACCTTCCTGACTTTAAATATCAATATACAGGACTATTAACTAGTTTACAAACTCAATTAACCACTTGTTTTGCCCCAGTCTTTTGGTTTGCAATAAGTCTTTTAATCATACTCCTAAGTATCAAAAAACTCAAATTCAATTAAGATGAATAAGTACTTATATAAACAATTTTTTCAAAATAAAGTGTATGTATTTTCACTAATACTACTATTTTTTCTTGGAATATTATCCATACATACTGGAGTTACATTCCTTGAAAAAAACAATCAATTAATACAAGATGCTACTGAATATCAAGAGCAAAGCATTCAAAAAAACACAGCGCACGAAACACATATTGGATCTACTCTTTACTATATAAAATTCCATTTATTTAACGAACCTAGTAAATTAACAGCACTTAATATTGGTATGAGAGATTTTACACCAAGTGTAAAAGGAATAACTATCCGAAATTTAGAAGAGCAGAAATACAATACCGATTTCTATAACCCTACAAGCGCACTAGCTGGAAATTTTGATTTTAGCTTTGTCCTTATCTTCCTTTTTCCACTTATTATAATTGCTATTACTTTCAATATTCTATCACAAGAAAAGGAAAGTGGTACATTAAAACTATTGTCTTTACAAAGCGGAGATATTAAAAAAATAATAGATACTAAGCTAATAATAAGATTTCTATCTATTAGTTCTCTCTATTTTCTATTGCTACTAATTGCTAAATTTTGGATTCAAATTCCACTTGACAAAGCTTTTAGCTTACTTATTTTACTTGGCTTTTTATACATTATATTTTGGTTTGCATTATGCCGTTTTATAGTAGCTAACAATAAGAGTACTTCGTACAATGCGCTTGCTCTAATTCTTATTTGGATAGCAATGAACTTTATTGTTCCGATGGTGAGCTTTGTTCTAATTCAAAAAATGTATCCTATCAAAGAAGCATTACAAACTGTTATAGAACAAAGAGATGGTTATCACAATAAATGGGACGAACCTCAAAAAAACACAATAGATAAATTTCATAATATATATCCTCAATTTAAAACTAATGATACCATTTTTAATAATGATTTCAATTGGAAATGGTATTATGCAATGCAACATCTAGCGGATGTAGAATCAATGAAATCTTCTATTGCCTATCAGGGCAAAATAAAGGCAAGAAATAATGCTGCTAAACTAATAGGTTATTTTTTTCCAAGTATACATACCCTAACACTTTCAAGTGAACTAGCCTTATCTGATCAAAATAATATACTTACGTATGAAAATAGACTAGAGGATTTCCATCACCAGAAACGTTTGCATTTTTATCCCTTAATTTTCTCTAATCAAGACAGTACTGTAGAGAATTGGAACAATCACAAACTAGAAAAATTCAAAGCACAATCAAACGTTTCAATTATCGAACTATTATTTCCCCTACTTCTTATCATTATTATTTTACTGATTATCTCACATAAAAAACTAAAAGAATTATGCTAAAAGCAACCAACCTACATAAAAAATATGACAATAACACAGCGTTACATAGCTTGAATATAGAGCTCAAAAAAGGTGAAGTCTATGCTTTACTTGGTCAAAATGGAGCAGGAAAAAGCACAACTATTAATATATTTTTAGGTTTTATAAAACCAACATCTGGAGAAGCTTTTATAAATGGGATATCTGTTATAGAGAATCCACAATTAATAAAAAAAGACATTGCTTATATACCCGAAACAGTTATGTTATACCCCGAACTAACAGGAATCGAGAATTTAGATTTCTTTAGTAAAATTGCTGGTTTTTCTTACTCTCAGAAAGAACTCATCGATTTTTTAATACTAACGGGACTACAAGAATCTGCACATCATAGAAAACTTAAAGGATACTCAAAAGGAATGAGACAGAAGGTAGGAATTGCCATTGCAGTGGCTAAAAACGCCAAAGTGCTGTTTTTAGATGAACCAACAAGCGGACTTGATCCAATTGCTACAAATGAATTTAATGAACTCATCTGTAAATTAGGTCGTGAAGGTAAAACAATTTTTATGGCCACGCATGATATATTCAATGCGACTAAAGTCTCAACCAAAATAGGAATAATGAAGCAAGGAAAACTGATACAACAATTAGATTCTAAAGATTTTACACCTGATGAATTACAGGAATTATACATAAAAACTATATAAATTAGTTAACTAAAAACGGGTTATAATAAGTTATAATTCGTTTTTTTATCTTTATTTATTTTACTTAAATTTAGTCTTAATAAACTATAATATAAAATCATGAGATATTCTTCTTATAAAAAAATTACCGTTCTACTCTTTTTAATAATTCAAATATTTTCATTTGAATTATTCGCTCAAACAAATACAGAATATTTTGCAATTGAAAATACTCCACTATACCAAATTAAAACTAGTGATGTCAACTTAGCGATACGCTATAAAAAAGGGCAAGGTATCCCTATAGTTTTTATACACGGATCATGGGATGATCATAATTCTTGGTTACCTGTGGCCGAAGAGATAAACAAAACAGCTACTAATCCTATAATTTTATATGATAGAAGAGGACATAGTTCTTCTCCTTTAGATAAAGAGCAAGGTACAATATCAATAGATGTTCAAGATGCTTTATCCTTACTTGATGCTCTAGAGATTAAAAAAGCTCACTTTATTGGACACTCTTATGGAGCAAATATAACTATTGAATTAGCCAATAATCATCCTGATAAAGTTGAGAGTATTGTCCTATATGAACCACCCATTTTTGGAATATTAAAAGGAAGGTCTGAGTATAAAGATATGCTTTCAGAAATACAGGCCGAAATGCAAAAAAGTAAAACCTTGCTTGAGCAAGGGCATATTGAACAGGGAACCTTTAATTTTATTGAAAAAGTAGCCTTTGGAAAAGGTAGTTGGTATTCTATTTTTGATCAAAGAGCTAGAAATACCATGACAGCTAGTTACGCTACTTGGCTTGATCAAGCAAATGACCCTGAACGATTAAATATAAAGCCAGAAAACCTTAATCAATTTAATGGCAAAATTACACTTATTACAGGAAGTGATTCTATTTTAGTGTATCCAGCTGTTGCAAAAACAATAAAACAGAAAGTTAATTCAATAGAGTTACAGACTATTCAAGGTGCAGGTCATGGAGGGCTTATTTCTCATCCCAAACAAACTGCTGATTTAATTAGTAAACATTTAGAACAACTATAATAATATACTTATGTAACTTTACTTTACAAGAACTTATATCCTTAACAAAAGTAAATCACATGAATAATACTCTTAAGGCACAAATAGAGCAAGTAATCTCCCTAACAGACAAGGAGTTTGATTTTATCTTGTCTTGTTTTGTGTTTAAAAAATATAAGAAACATCAATTTCTAATTCAAGAAGGAGAACCTGTACCCTATCTGTTCTTTATTGATACAGGTCTTCTAAAACTTGTTTTTACTGACAATAATGCTAAAGAGCATATTCTAGACTTTGCTATGCAAGGTTGGTGGGAAACAGATCTAAAAGCATTTTATAATCAGTCTTTAGCTAGTATGAGTTTAGAGTGTATTGAAGATACACAGGTCTATGCTTTAGATTTACAAGGATACAATAGATTAAGAAAAGAACTACCAAAACTAAATGAGTTCTTTTTAGACAAGACACACAAAGGATTTATTGCTTCGCAACAGCGTATTTTATCTATGATGAAAAACAATACTACAGAACGATTCTTTGAGCTTCAAGAACGCTTTCCTGGTATTATGCAACGTGTTCCAAAATCTCTTTTAGCAGCCTATCTTGGAGTCTCAAGAGAAACACTAAGCCGATTGGATCTAAAGTGATTTAGCTCACTTTAAATTTATGATATACATCAACTGCTTGTTCTAAGGTTTAATAGCAAATTTGCTCTGTAACTAAATAAGAATACAAGATGATAAAAACAGCCTTTAATCCTTGGCAATGGCAATTCGAGCGTAATTACGCTCAAGCAATAGAAGTAAAAAATGCTCAAAGTACGCTTTACTGTTCTGGTCAAGTCGCTATTGATCAAAATGGAATCTCAAGTAGCGCTGATATGAAAACGCAGCTTTTACTCTGTATTGAAAACTTACAAGAGGTTATAAAAAAAGCAGATTATTCCCTTGAAGGTATTGTTAGATTAAATATCTATACAACTTCTACCACTGAGCTGATGCAACACTTTCCTATTTTACAAGAGTGGCTTGTTAAGCATAAAATCAAACAAGCAACAACAGTACTTGAGGTAAAAGGATTATTTGAAAATCTAACTGTAGAACTTGAAGCTACAGTTGTAAAATAGGTTTAATAAAGAGGAAAAAAATATCCTTTCAATACGCTTACAGGTTCTCCTGTTCGATAAATACAGATAAGGTATTATCAACCTTTAGCTTGTCTCCTATTTGAATGCTGAAGTCGATTAAGCGTTGAGAACACAATTGTGCGTTACTTAATATCTCGTCTTCTGATTTTGTTGTTTTTGTAATCTTTGTTTCTTATCCTCATACAAGAATAGTTGAGGTGTTTTCTTTTGGTAACTCTTAGAAGGGGGTGTCCTGGTTGTAAAGTTTTGTTTAGCAAACATTCGTCAACCACTTCATACCAAAAAACGTTAGCAATAACTTCAATAAATTGGTCGTGAAACTGGAAAATGTAATGCGAATTATCTGTTAGTATTTCCATTACATTTCCACCAAATTCGTACTCTTTGCCGTAATTTTTTCTCTAATTGTAATGCTCTACTAACCAAGAAGAGTTAATTATTTTGTATATCCAAACGACTTCTTCTATAGCCAATGTAATATTTTGTCCGAAAAGTAAGTATTCTCCCCCTTAAAAATCTTAATTGAGTCTACATGCGTTTGAAATTGTTTTTGTGTATATGATTTGTAATGTGTTATTTCACAAATTACTGCTTTTTAAGACTTGAGCAATAAATTGCTTTTAAGCATAATTTTACATCTATAAATGAACAGAATATGTTGTAATAACTAACAAAGTCCAACTGCATTCAGTTGGACTTTGTTTATGGTAAACCGAAATACGCTTAATATTTGATGTCAAATGTAGTTGTTTCAGTTACGTTTTCATCTTTGTGGAATATTATTCTCACCACTTGAGATACAGCTCCTTTTTCATTTAACTGATATATATATGAAAATCTTCTACGAGATGTTTCATATTGCTGTAATAAATTAGTTGCTTTTACACCTAATAATCCCTGAATAGCAGCGTATCTTGGATTAATGAAGTTAGGGTAACCTGCAATAAGTACGTTTAAATCAATATTACTATTGTTTAAAACATCCGATCTTCTATATGTATCTGATATATATGTACTTCCTTTTGTTTTTAAAGGATTTCCATCTTCCCAAATATACTCTTCAATATCGTGATTAAGGTCACTTGTATTTTCAATTTTCACAAGCTGGTTTAGCTCGTTGTATGAGAAGTCGTAACGACTGTTTGTATCCTTTGTATCAGCTAAATTTACCTTTAATGATATGGCTTTTTTCTCATTTGGAGCTAAAGTAAATTCGTACACATCTTCTCCTTTATTTCCTTTTTGTGATACAAAAGCAGTTGCCTTTCCGTTGCTGTAGACATAGCGAATATCCTCAGCACCAAAAGAAGAACTTGTTTTTAATCCACTTACAGTGCTTAATGTATTGTCAGTATTGTAAGTGAAAACAGTTTTTGAAGTTGTTACATTTCCTGCTTTGTTACTGGTAATTTGAATTTCTCTTACCAAGTCAACTTGTTGTGTTTTTATAGGAGGAGATGTAGGTGTTCCTTTGTGTGGCTCTGGATTTACGATGTTGTTATCATCCCCTTTACTACAACTTCCTAAGGTTAATAACATTGCCAAACCAAAGAAAAATAATTGATTTTTAATCATAGTATAGATACTGAGTTTTTGTCTTATTATTACTTTATTTTATACTTTTAATAAATCTTATTATACGATATATTAGATTTTTACTTACTAATATAT
>NZ_WSPP01000219.1:0-1386 GCF_009767705.1 Myroides sp. LoEW2-1
TCATTGTTGTCCGATAAAAAGAGTAGTTTTTTCAGACTACTCTAATTTTTAGTAAGTTTGAAGTAACCACACTTTAAACTACTATGGGTAAAAATAGTCATTTTTCGACAAAATCCGTTTTCGGACAGCTGATTTCCTTAATTGATGATTCCCTTATCAAAAGAGAAGTCAAAAAGAGCAATTCAGACCGCTATACCAAGCGGTTTAAGACCAAAGACCATTTGATAAGTATGCTTTTTTGTTCGTTTTCAAAGTGTACTTCACTCAGGGAAGTATCAGGAGCAATGCTTGGTTTGTCGGGAAAAACGTCGGGCTTTCAATTGAATCACATTCCAAAAAGAAGTACTTTGTCGGATGCGAACAGGAAAAGAGATGTTTTGGTTTTTGAGAATATCTATCATGGATTACTCCGGCAATATGGTGAATTTTTATCGGACAGCCGGATTAAAAGCGTGATTAAAAAGCAGGTAAAAATCTTTGACAGCACGACTATCAGCTTGTTTAAGGATATTCTGGAGGGCGTTGGCAGAAAACCCAAAACAGGCAAAAAGAAAGGTGGGATCAAGGTTCATACGGTTGTCAATGCCGATGAAGTCGTTCCCAGTTTGGTTTGGTTCAGCGAAGCTAAAAAACACGACCATCAGTTTTTGGACAAACTAAAATGTGATAAAGACACCGTTTACGTTTTCGATAAGGGATATAATGACTACAAGGCTTTTGCGCATTTTACAGCGCATAAAACGGGATTTGTAACACGGATAAAAGATAATGCATCATACATCAATATTGAAGAGTTAGACATTGAAGAGCCTATTCACAGTGGTGTTTTAAAGGATGAAATTATAGAAGTTGATGTAAAAAATGGCACAGCATGTTCAAAACTAAGACTCCGGAAAGTGGTTTTCTATGACCGTGTCAACAAAAGGGAATTTGAGTTTTTGACCAATCTGTTTGATATGAGAGCCGACCTGATTGCTGCTCTTTACAAAATCAGATGGCAAATTGAACTACTGTTTAAGCAGTTGAAACAAAACTTCCCTTTAAAATATTTTTTGGGAGATAATGAAAATGCTATCAAAATACAGATTTACTGCGTATTGATCGTGAATCTTCTACTGGCAGTCATCAAAAAGAGATTGAAACGCCATTGGGCATTTTCAAACTTAGTGAGTTTTTGCAAAATACATTTGTTCAACTATATCAATCTGATGAAATTCCTGGAAAACCCCGAAAAAGACTGGATTATTGAGAGAAACCAAACTGAGCAATTAGCTCTATTTTGACAGCTTAGTTTTGAGAAACGAAAAAATAAAAAGCACAATGAAATGAAAACCAATTAGATAAAAATAAAAAAGAAGTGATTTTAATTTTTATCGGACGCTAATG
>NZ_WSPP01000220.1:0-7140 GCF_009767705.1 Myroides sp. LoEW2-1
AGGTTTATAATAATTGTAATCCTTGCTAATTCTAAGATTGCTTGAATTTTTGTTTTTCTTAGCGGGCTTACTTTTATATATTTGCTTTTATTTAAACGGATTCTAAATAAATATTAAGTAAATATATGATAAGAATTATTTTAGTTCTTATACTCATAATAGTATCATTTATTTCCCTTTTTATAGGAGTAAAAGATATTTCAATATTGGATTTACATCGCTTAGACAATGATGAATTACTAGTTATGGTCGTAAGTAGATTACCAAGAATGATATCGGTGTTGATTGCTGGAATTGGTATGAGTATTTCGGGACTTATTGTGCAACAGATTTCTTTAAACAAGTTTGTATCTCCTACAACAATGGGGACATTAGACGCTTGTAAGATGGGAATTTTATTTAGTATGATTTTGTTCCCAAGTGGAGGGATGATGTACAAGATGGTATTATCGTTTACCATTGCATTATTAGCGAGTGTGATTTTCTTGAAAATATCAAGTAAGATAAAAATGCGTAGCATTATTTTCGTACCGTTAGTAGGGATTGTTTTTGGAAATATATTAAATGCGATATCTACGTTCTTTGCTTACAAGTATAATTTAGTGCAGAATATGGAAGGTTGGCTAATTGGAGATTTTTCTTCTATTATCCAAGGGAATTACGAAGTACTGTATTTGGGTATACCTGTTGTGATTCTTTCTTATTTATATGCAAATAAATTCACTATAGTTGGACTTGGAGAGGAAACTGCCACAAGTCTTGGGTTAGATCACAAAAAGATCACCTACCTTGGACTTACTTTTGTAGCTATAACCTCTACTGTTGTTGTGCTTACAGCAGGAGTAATTCCTTTTTTAGGGCTTATTATCCCGAATATAGTGAGTTTAATGTTTGGAGATAATTTAAAGAAGACTATCAGCTATACGGCTTTAATAGGTGCGATATTCTTGTTGATTTGCGATATTATTAGTCGAATGCTTATTGCGCCATATGAAATTCCGATTGGCCTTACAGTGAGTATTATTGGAGGAGTGATCTTTTTAGTATTAATTTTAAAGAGAGCTAAGAATGTTTAAAAATAAAGTTATTTCTATCTTGTTAGTAGCTTTGTTGTTATGCATCGCTATCTATATGTTCACCTTCACAGGTACTAAACTCGATTATGTATTGCCACGTAGAGGCTATAAGATTATAGCAATGGTTCTTGTTTCCTTTGCTATTGCCTACTCGTCGATTGTTTTTCAAACGATATCTGCCAATCGTATTTTAACGCCGTCTATCATGGGGTTTGATTCTTTCTTTTTATTGATTCAATCCACTTTGGTGTTTATCTATGGAGACAAGACTTTTCAAGTTTTGAATGCAGAATCAAATTTTGCAATATCAGTAGGACTGATGCTTTTGTTTTCTATCGCGATGTACTATTTGGTATTTAGACGAGAGAGTAAGAGTATGTATTTATTATTGCTTGTAGGGCTTTTGATGGGGACGCTTTTTAGGAGTTTTTCATCTTTTATAGTCATGCTTATTGATCCCAATGAGTTTATGATTGTTCAAGCGGCAATGTTTGCCTCTTTTGACAAGATAAATCTGAATCTCTTAGGTATTTCTTCTATCATATTAATTGTTAGTATGATTTGGGGAGCAAGATATTTTAGACAGTTAGATGTAATGAGTTTGGGTAGAGAGAATGCAATAAGCTTAGGGGTTGATTATCACAAGGTGATTAAAGTGAACTTGATGATTATCTCAGTGATGGTTGCTATATCAACAGCTCTTGTAGGGCCTATTACCTTTTTGGGAATATTGGTAGCAAACCTAACTTATGAGTTGGTTAAATCAAGCAAACATATCTATATGGTAACAGCTTGTTGTTTATTGACAGCTGTAACAGTAATTGGCGGACAATACCTTGTTGAACATTTATTTAATATGTCAACAACAATAAGTATTATCATTAATTTTGTAGGAGGTATATATTTCATTTATTTATTATTAAGAAGTAACAGAGGATGATTGAGGTAAAAAATGTAACCAAGAAATATGGGGAAAAGAGCATACTTGACAACGTTTCAGTTAGTTTCCCAAAAGGTAAAATTACTTGTTTAGTTGGAGGTAATGGGACTGGAAAGAGTACGCTATTGTCTATCATCAGTAGACTTGTGGCGCGCGATTCAGGAGAGATTAACTTAGTTAATCAAGAAATTGTCAATTTTACCAATAGAGATTTTGCTAAGCGTTTATCTATTTTAAAACAGGCAAATCATCCTAATGTACGATTAACTGTGAAGGAATTAGTGTCTTTCGGGCGCTTTCCACATTCGCAAGGAAGATTAAATCACCTTGACCATGAGAAGATAGATGAGAGTCTTGATTTTATGGGCTTGATTGATATTCAAGATCAATATATTGATGAACTTAGTGGAGGACAGAGACAGCGCACATTCTTAGCGATGGTTCTGGCACAAGATACAGATTATATTTTGCTGGACGAACCACTAAATAATTTAGATATGAAACACTCTGTTGAGATTATGAAGATTCTTCGTGTCTTAGCAGATGATTACGGGAAGACAATCATTATTGTAGTGCACGACATTAATTATGCGTCTTCTTATGCAGATTATATTGCCGCGGTTAAAGATCACAAGATTATCCATTTTGGACCAACAGATGATATTATTCGCGAAGATATCATGAAGGAAGTGTTCGACATAGATATGACTATAGTCGATAACTGTAACAATAAAGTCTGTATTTATTTTAAGTAGATTATTAAATTGTTAACTAAAATTATGAGTAAATTATTTATAAGCTGTTTAGCTGCTTCAGCTATGCTTTTTGTTTCGTGCAAGGACACGAAAAAACAAGAGGAGAATACAGAAAGAGAAAAAGTAACTGTAGAGCATATCTCTGGAACAACTGAGGTTTTAAAGAACCCTAAAAATGTTGTTGTGATTGCATATGGTGCTTTAGATTCTTTTGATGAGCTTGGTATTCCTGTAAAAGGAGCGCCTAAAACAAATCTTCCATCTTACTTAGACAAGTATGCAAAAGACGAGTCTATTGTTGATATTGGGGGTATTAAGGAGCCAAACTTAGAAAAAGTGAATGCTGCTGATCCTGAATTAATTGTGATTGGAGCGCGTACTGCTGCTATGGTAGACGAGTTTAACAAAATTGCACCTGCTGTAAACTTAGATGTAGATGCAAAAGATTATATGACTTCTTTTAAAAACAATCAAATCGCTATCGGTAAGATGTTTGGCAAAGAGGAGCAAGTAGAAAAAGAGTTAAAAGATATTGATGCACGTATCGCTAAGATTAACGAAGCTGCAGCGAAGTCCGACAAGAAAGCTTTAATTGTATTGACAAATGAAGGTCGTATGAGTGCTTATGGACCAGGTTCTCGTTTTGGTATCATTCACGATGTGTTTGGTGTAAAACCAGCAGATAACAAGATTGAAGTTGCTACCCATGGACAATCTATTTCTAATGAGTTTATCAAGGAAATGAACCCTGACTATATCTTTGTTATTGACCGTGGTGCTGCTATTAAAAGAGCGACAATGACTAAAGAGGCATTTGCTAATGCTTTAATTCAACAGACAAATGCTTATAAAAACGATAAAATTGTATTCTTAAACCCTGAAGTATGGTATTTATCAGGAGGTGGATTAAAATCTATCAAAATGATGATCACAGAGGTCGAAAATGCAATCGCTGAGTAAATTTAATTTTAAATGAATAAAAGGGTTATACGCAAGTATAGCCCTTTTGTTTTTATATAGTACTCGGTTTTTAAGTTTGGATTGACCAAATATTATCCTAAGTGTTAGTAGAGTAGGGGAAAACTACAAGATGAAGATGTAGAATATTTTATCTTTTAGCCATGACACTTATGCGTTTTTTAGTAGCTCTTAGCTAATTGTGATTAGATTGGCATAATGCGTATAGAAAAAATAAAGATATAGGCCAAAACACGGATGTATTAAACTTTTATATTAAGTGCTAAAACACTTGAGCTTAATTCCTATTTCGTGTATGGATAACAAAAAAAAGCTCTCTATTACAGAGAGCTTTTGTTATTTAAGGTGAATCTTATTCATCTATTTCATCCAGAACAGGTACTGGTCTTTTGCTTTCGTTAATAGCAACAAGGGTAAAAGATCCTGTGATTGCCTTTTCACGTCCATCTCTATACATGCTCTCTACAAATACATCTACACGTACATCCAAACTTGTGCGTCCTACACGAGTAACAGTTCCAATTAGTTCTACTAATGTTCCAGCGGGAATTGGGTGATTAAAGTCAACTTTATCACTCGATACAGTTACAATAGGTTTACGACAAAAACGCGTAGCTGTCATAAAGGCAATTTCATCCATAATGTATAATACTGCCCCACCAAACATTGTATTGTGGTGATTTGTTTGCCCAGGGAATACTGTTCTGAATACGTGAGTTTCGGAATCTTTAATTTTCTTTTGGATACGTAATTCTCTGTTTGTTAATTGACCTTCCATATTGATGTAATGATTGTTATTACTTAGTTTACTTTTTACCTTTTAAATTGGTATAGCTTATGGTTTGGTTTAATCATTGTAGAGCATTTCAAAATGTCATAAGGGAAATAGCTCTAATTTCGACTAAGCTTCAAATCGCGAAAGCATGGTTTATGGTTCGTATAGCTGAGTAAGTGTGGTAATCTGACTTATAATCAGCTCGGCTGATTATTTACAGTTGCGCGACAGCTCGTGAATTTCACACGATTCCCCACTTGTCTTAGTACTAAGAACAAACTTACACTTTTGTGTTCTATACAAGGGCAAATATACGAAGTATAAATGGTTTATAAGTGGCCTTTGTGAAATAATAGTCTATGACTCTTAGCTTCTCATAGTGTTTTAGATTGATAGTAGGAGCAATTGATTTGTCTTGTCAATTGGTGTTTCTATATGTTATTATTGACAAAGTATTTTATAAACTCTTTGTTTTCTCAAGTTTTACTTTTTGCTATGAAATCATATAATAATATAAGAGTTTATTAATTGTTAGCGAGAGAAAAAAGTTTTTTTATTATAGTGTATTTCATTGTTAATTAAGTTTTTATGTCGATAACTAAAGAATTAGTTGTATAACTAAAAAGTTAGTTGTATGTTTGATTAACTAATAAAAATTAGACAATGGAGAAGCTTACAAACAAAGAGGAGGAGATCATGCGCATTTTGTGGAAAATTGAAAAGGGATTTATAAATGATATTTTGCAACAGATGGATGAACCAAAACCACATTACAATACACTTTCGACTTTGGTGCGAATATTAGAGGACAAAGGAGTGGTAGCACATCATACTTTTGGGAAGTCGCATCAATATTATCCCTTAGTTGATATTTCATCTTATAAGAAACAGTTTATGGAAGATACCATGCAGAAGTACTTTGATAATTCTTTTGCAAATCTGGTAAACTTCTTTGTCAAGGACAAGAATATAAGCAAAGAAGAACTCGATGAAATTAGCGCATTAATTGAGAAGAATAGAAAGTAAGAACCAATCGACTGACTTATGACGACCATTTTTATTTATTTTCTAAAAGTCAACTTGTTGTTGAGTTTTACCTTTGCATTTTACTACGTGTTTTTGCGAAGAGAAACTTTTGTACGCACAATAAGGTGGTACTTTCTATTGGCTATCGCAGGTAGTTTTATTCTGCCAAGTGTTTTTTGGACAAGGGAAATAATTCTTGAGGACACTCCTATTTTACTTGATCAGTGGTTAGTTGATAGTGAGCAAGTAGATCTACCAACAGATCATACAATGCAAGTAATAGAAACTACCGTGAATTGGCAGGACTATGCAATATCCCTTTATGCGGGAATAGGCGCTTTGTTTTTACTTTCACTCTTAGTGCAATATCTGCGTGTCTTGTATCGTATCGGCTCATTGCACAGTTGTGAGATTGCAGATAATGTACTTGTAGATTATCGTACTAAAGATGCTTATTCTTTCTGGAACAGTATTGTTCTACCTGCAAATTATAAGCAGATAGAGCGAATAGATCTTGTTTTATTACACGAGAGTATTCACATCAAGCAAAAACACTCTGTTGACCTATTGATTATAGGAGTGACAAAAGCAGTATGTTGGATAAATCCCTTTGTGTACTTACTGCAACGAGCGATTAATTTGAATTTAGAATTCCTTGTAGATCAGCAAGTAAGTCGCGATATTAATACGTTTGATTATCAAAAAGCTTTATTGGAGTACCAATATGCAAGATTAGAACATACATCTATTGTTAATTCTTTCAAGTCTTCGGATTTCAAACGCAGAATCATAATGCTTAACACTCAAAAATCACCAATCATGAAAAAAATGAAATTGTTGTTACTTATGCCATTTTTACTGGCTTTTTTTGGCTTTTTTCAAGTACAAGTAAAAGCGAAGATAAACAATAGTAAGCCAGATAGTGAAAGTTTATCAAACTTTGTAGATCAAGTGCAAAGTCAGTCATTACCTGTGATATTATCCGATTTTGATCAGAAGCAACTTGCTCCCATACTCGCGCAAGATACTCTTGGCCTAGTGAGTGAAATTAGTAAAGACCAATCAGTTAAATCTACTGACTCTACTGTGCAAGTATATAGGGTGGAGCGTGGTAAAAAGCAGACAAAGAAGTCAGAACAACTGAAAGGTCGTGGATTGGACAAATTGGCGGAAATAGGTAAACATTCTCCTATGTATATCGTGGATGGAGAGAATGCTGATTCACAACAAGTCAAAGCTATTTTACCAGAAGATATTGAGTCTGTCTATGTCTTTGAAACTAAGCAAGGAATTGAAAAATATGGAGAGGAAGGTAAAAATGGTGTGGTCTTTATTTTGACAATAGACAATAATGACCAAGAGAAAAACTTGCGAAAAATTGAATTGCGAAAGGAACTACAAAAAAGAAAAGTAGAACTTAAAAAGGAACGTCAGGCAAGGAAATTAGAAGTGGCAGTAAGTAAAGAGATGCGTGATGATGCTGTTAAAGGTATCCACCCTAGCAAGTACATCTTGTGAGGTATAAAAATTATTCTACAGCGTCAGAGATTGCCTTTTTATAGTTATGAGGATATAAATCTGTAATATTCT
>NZ_WSPP01000221.1:0-15073 GCF_009767705.1 Myroides sp. LoEW2-1
GTCTTTTGCCTAACAGCATTCCTATTTTAACATTTCAGATAAAAACTCAAGACCTTATTCAGTCATCAAACTTAAAATTATTGCTTTTCCTTAACATAAATAAATATTTCAACTTAGTTTTTTAAGATTCCGATATTATAGAACTATTATAAATAAAAACGTGTACCTTTTTAAAACTGTATGCTTTTATCTACAATTGCTTATTGAGGTTTTATAGTCGTTTTTATCCTATTGATTAGATACCTCAATCAAAATAGAATCACATTCTTCATAGTCCCTAGTTGTTACATCAAACTTGTATTTCATCTTTAAATTATTCAAACAGTTACCGTTTGCATCAAACTCTCCTGTTTCTACACTAATAATCAACACATCACCTTCAAAAGAAACTAATTCACATCTAATTTCTTCTTTTAAATCTCGATCCAAGAATTGAACAATATCACCCGATGCCGTATATTGCTTGTTGTACTTTTGAGCAAATTCATCAAAAGTTGTTACGTCAAATTTTTGCAGTAAAATATGATTTATCTGCTCATTTAGTCTTTTGGTTACTGCTGCATTTTTTAGCTCTACAAATAATCTCTTGAACCTATATACTTTCTGAGTAAATACATAAGAATCTTCGTTTTCATTACTCACCAAGACAGTCTTTGCATATTCGTTAGTAAAAGATTTAACCTCTATTTCGCTACTTCCTAAACCTCTTCCAAGTTTTTTATTTACAGCTTGGTTATTATAATATCCTTTAAGCCTTATTGTACTGTCGCTTGCAAAAGTTAAGTCTAAATACTCTCCCTTTTCATTAGTCAACCGCGCATGCCTTCCTGTTAACTTCCCTATTAAATAATTAGGATCTCTTTCCCAAAATAAAAATACGTGCAAACGCATAGAATCAAGCTCTTTATTCACGATTACATACCAACATTCGTCTGTACCGCTTAGCTTGGTTTTGCATTTTTTGCTTTTGTCAATATAAACGCGATTAAAATATTGTGGTAATTCAAGTTTCTCATTTTGATAATTGTTAGAGCGAAATGCTCTACAACCAGAGAGACCTATAACCATAAATAATCCCAGTATCAAAAAGCAATAACGTCTAAAAAGCGATCTTCTTTTCATTTTTTTCAAATTATTAATCTAAATATACACAATAGATAACCTATTTAACGCAAATTAAATATAATAAAACAAAAAATATTGTAGCTCTACGCTTACCAATTGATATGCATTTATTCCCTCTACAAGACGAGCACTATCTTATTTAGTGATGAAAACACTAAAATTAATAATCAAGTTGACGAATTTTAAAAAACAGATTAACATACTTTATGTGAGGGGTTTTCTTGCACTTCCTTCGGGTTTTCTTGCACCTTTCTTGGGGTTTTCTTGCCCAGAGCGTGCTTTTCTCGAAGAAAGGTGCAAGAAAACCGCAAGCAATGCCCTTGTATATCGCTACAAAGCTTTTAATAGATTGTCTAGTAAGTATGGAAAAACTATAAACTAATACCTTGATTCGAATTCACCTCATCTATAGCTTTTGTGGAGCTTGACATCCTTATACTTCATAGTATCTTTAGATATAACTGTCTTTAGTCTAATAGAAGATTTTTACCAAAAACTCCTGCAAAGTCTCATTATTCACTCATCATAAAGAATAAAAGAACACAGATAAATGGTAAAAGATATTTTCGTGCTAAAAAAGAAAGCTTAAAAATGATCTTAAAACTAATAAAAACAAAAAAAAACAGTAGTAAACCAAAGTCTACCACTGCTTCATTCTATATATCTTTTGTCTTAGTCCTCTAAGACTGAGGTTCTATTTTAAATATTTGATCAGCTACTTAGGTGCTTCCTCACACCCTTGTCTGAAATAGAAGCGATGTTTGTGTGTCCTTCTGCTATGACTATGTAGTTCTATCCTATCACATTTTCTACTATTAATAATCCATCTTCCTCATTAGCCAGCAAAACCCTTATGCACTTAAGAGAAAATCCTTATGTATCAAGATATTCCATTTGCTGTAATAAATCTCCTACCACACAAGCATCTTCTACTTTCAATTGCCTAATTCTCATATCACTCATTTATCACGCTGAAACTCATTTACCTTTACTTTGCTTCATCCTTATTGCTATACACTCTATTTCCAGCCATGCTTGCTCCAGAATTGCTATCTAATTTGGTAAAGACATAACTGGAGATTACGGTAAGCAATCCCATTACCAAGAACGTATAGCGAAAAACATCAATACTATCTCCTGTGTCTCCTACAAAACTCTTTTTGAAAATCAACAAGAACATTGCAGAAACTGAGATTCCAAGACTGATTGCCAGTTGTTGTGTTACGGACAAGAGGCTATTTCCTTCACTTGAAGTCTCATTATCTAAATCAGCAAGTGAGATTGTATTCATTGAAGTAAATTGTACAGCATTAAATGCCCCGTTGCCTATCATTAATAAAATCACAACCCAATAAGGCGTATTTCTATCAATAAAAAAGAACATCGAGATCAATAACCCTGTCAAAATAGTATTGGAAATCAATGTTTTTCTATAACCGTATTTCTTAACAATCGGCACAACAAAATTTCTCGAAATCAAATTAGATAAAGCTTGTGGGATCATCATTAACCCCGCATAAAAAGCAGAATAACCATACCCTACTTGTAATAAAAGAGGAATCATTAAAGGCATTCCTCCTATGCCAAGACGAGTAACCAAGTTGCCTATTAATCCTATTTTTAGAGTATCTATCTTAAATAAGCTAAGTTTGATTAAAGGAAAGGGCGTGCGTTTCGCATAATAAACATAACCTACAATACACAATATCGCCAATAAGCCAAATGCTATTAGATTGAATACTGATATACTCGGAGAATCCCAACGTTCAATCACAATTGTAATCATGGTTAACCCTCCACTCAATAGCAACCATCCCCATAAATCAAAACGCTTAACTTCATTTGTAAAATCTGGTACAATTGTCCTTGCAAACAATACAGCTATAATACCAACTGGTAAATTGATTAAAAATATCCAATGCCAAGAGAGTTTCTCTACCAAGAAACCACCAACTGTAGGCCCCAACATCGGACCGATAAGAGCTGGAATAGTAATAAAGTTAATCACCTTTAGCAATTTATCTTTTGGATAAGCGTAAATCAACGTTAAACGAGCTACTGGCACCATCATTGACCCTCCAATGGCTTGGAAAATCCTCGATAATATCAACTCATCTAAGTTTCGGGAAACTGAACAAAAAAGAGAACCTAACGTAAACAAAGTTACTGCTAAAATAAAAATCTTTTTTGTACCAAAACGGTCTGCTAACCAACCGCTAAGAGGAATAAGTAATGCAACAGTTAAAGTATAGGATACAATCACACTCTGCATCTGTAAAGGCGACTCTCCCAAGCTTTTCGCAATAGAAGGTAAACCTGTATTTAAAATAGTCGCATCTAAAGCCTGCATAAAGATTGCTAATGCGCCTAACCATGGTAAATATTTTTGGATTTTTGGATCTTTGATTACACCCGCTTTCATAAATTCACAGCAATTTTTATATGATTAGCTAATACAGATCTATATTGAAATCATATGTAGTAAAACATTCTAATAAAAATAAACAATGTTTGAGCTCTTGAGAACATTTTTATTTCTACTACTTCCTTTTTCATTCGTTTCTTGCGATTATTATTAGTTGTTAAACTTCTAATACTTCTCAGAAACAGGACAAAGATACGACATATAATCCAATTTACTTTTAACTCATTTTCACGATTTAATAGATTAAACAACATTTTAATCAACGTAAACTACATAAACCATGAATTTATTTCTGTTATTTCAATTTTTCAATCCATTTTACTCAACAGTCATAATTCTTACTGTTCAATCCAATTTTTTATCATCATTGCCCCTTGTTCTGTCATAAAAGACTCCGGATGAAATTGAATCCCCCTGATATTGTACTCCTGATGTCTTATCCCCATAATTATTCCATCAGTACTTACTGCTGTAACAATAAGCTCGGGTGGAATACTTTCAGCAGCTAATGCCCAAGAGTGGTATAAACCTACGGTGGAATTATTAGCCACCCCTCTAAATAACAATTCGCCAGAATCCAGAATACACAGTGATCGTTGTTGACCGTGTAAGACATCTGGCAAATTAAATAAAGTCGCACCAAAGTAATCTCCTATGGCTTGATGTCCCAAACAAATACCCAAAATAGGTTTGGTCTCTTTATACTTCTCTAAAACTTGATACATGATAGGGCTTTTTTGTGGAATATCAGGTCCTGGAGAAAAGACAATCTGATCAAAAGATGAAATAGCGTCAAGATTAATCTGGTCATTTTGAACAACAGTAACATCACAGTCTGGGTGCTCGTCAAATAATTGGTACAAGTTATAGGTAAAGGAATCGTGATTATCAATAATGATAATTTGTTTCTTCTGGCTCATAAAGTATTCGTAATTTTGAAAGCGAATTAAAACGTTGAAATGAATCTCAAAGATACAACTATAGCTAAAATGAACGAATTGGGAAGTCAAAGAATTCCCTTTCTCTTTATCATCGACTTTGAGGAACAAAATAGCTTTATCTCCCCTTTAGCAGAAATAGACAAGAATCAAGTGCAATACGACTTTAACCATATCACTAATACCACTTCTTGTCCTGTAAAAATAAAGCCTGAACTCAGCGCCTACCCTATTTCTTATCAAGAGTATTTAACCCAATTCGAAATAGTAAAAGACAATATCCAAAAGGGTAATTCTTATTTGTTAAACCTTACAATTCAAACACCGATAGAGCTAAACTGTTCATTAGAGGAAATATTTCATTCTGTTTCAGCCAAGTACAAACTTTTAGTCAAAGGGAAATTCACTTGTTTTTCACCTGAAATATTTGTCAAAATAAAAGACAATAGAATCTATTCTTTTCCAATGAAAGGGACAATTGATGCCAATCTCCTTCATGCCAAAGAAATACTGTTAAACGATGCCAAAGAAAATGCTGAGCACTATACGATTGTTGACTTAATTCGCAATGATCTAAACATAGTTGCTAAACGCGTAAAAGTAGATCGATTCAAATACTTAGATAAAATTCATACCTCTAAAGGTTCCATTCTGCAAATGAGTTCACAAATTAGTGGCGATTTAAATGAGAATTGGCATCAACACATTGGAGATTTATTTCAAAAAATTTTACCTGCGGGATCGATTACGGGATCGCCAAAAGAAAAGACAATTGAAATTATCAATCAAGCAGAAAGTTATAATAGAAATTTCTACACTGGCATTGCAGGTATATATGATGGAGAGAATCTAGACAGTGGAGTTTTAATTCGCTTTATAGAAAAACAAGGTGATAACTTTTACTACAAAAGTGGAGGTGGGATAACTTACGCAAGTGATCCGAGAAAAGAGTATGAAGAATTACTACAAAAAATATATATCCCCGTTTCTTAAACGTCACAAGGCAACCCAAATTTATTCTATAACTTTCCCTATCACTGACTTAGATAGCTAAAGAAAATTGCATATTATATATTTTACAACAGTTTATGCTTTTTACAAATGAAAAAATAAAATGAGGGATAGCAAAAGTCATTATATTACCAATCTAATACTTTTCTCTGTATTTCATTGAGATTTTGTCAATCTTTATTTGTTATTCACTATTAAATTTACAGCTCATATTTTTCAGTTATTCAATCTTTTATGTATATTTCTACAACCAAAAAACTAAAAAATGAGAGAATTGTATAAGAAAATCGGTGAGTTACTCATCGATCAGGACTATCGTGCCTTACACGATCTTAAAATCGACAAACCTGAACACTTTAATTGGGTGAAGGAGATTTTTGAAGATATACACGTCAAAGAAACACCAGATAAAACAGCATTACTTTGGACAGATGGAAAAGTAACACATCACTATACCTTCTTGACACTGTGTAATCGCTATAATCAGTTAATTAATTTTTTGCGTTCCAAAGGCATCCAACAGGGAGATGTGATTCTGACACAGATGATGTTACAGCGCATTAACTGGGTAACTCATTTGGCAACGATTAAAGCGGGATATAAGCTTTCACCAGCAGCAAGTATTTTAGGCGTAAAAGACTTAGCCTATCGCTTTGAGAAAATTACTCCTAAAGTTATTTTAGCAGATCAAGACAATGTCGAGAAAATTGATGCGGCAGAAAAATTAGCTGGTATTCATATTCCTGTTAAAATTATTGTTGACGGCCAACGAGAGGGTTGGTATCCTCTTGCGGTATTAGATGAGCAGTCAACCGAAGCAGAAAGTGCACATACGAAACCAGATGATGTTTTATTTATGTTCTTTACTTCAGGTACTACAGGTATGCCTAAGATTGTTTGTCATACACAATTGAGTCAACCCCTTGGTCACTTAACAACTACAGCGTGGATTGGAATTACCAAAGATGACATTCACTATAATATCTCTCAACCAGGATGGGCAAAATTTGCATGGAGTAGTTTATTCGCTCCCTGGAATGTAGGTGCTACTATTTTTGCTTTCCATACCAAAGAGCGATTTAGTGCAGCAACCACACTTGAATTAATTGAGAAACACAAAGTAACTACATTGTGTGCCCCACCAACTGTTCTACGTTTTTTCATCCAAGAAGATTTAAAGAAGTACAATTTTAGCTTAAGACAGTGTGTCGCAGCGGGCGAACCGCTGAATCCTGAAATAATTGAGGAATGGAAAGAGGGTACGGGACTACTTGTCAGGGATGGCTTTGGACAAACCGAAAGTACTTGTATGGTTGCCAATTACCCTACTGCTAAAGTAAAATATGGTTCAATGGGTAAACCTACATTCTTATATGATATCATCATCGCTGATGACAACGGAAAAGAAGTTCCAATTAATGAAGAAGGAAATATATGTGTCAAAACAGGTACTGATCAACTTAATGGCATATTTAAAGAATACCTATACGATAAAGAAAAACAAGCACAGGTATTTAGAAACGGTGTATATTTTACTGGAGATAAAGCATATAAAGATGAAGATGGGTATATTTGGTTCATTGGTAGAGATGACGATGTTATCAAAGCGTCTGATTATAGAATAGGTCCTTTTGAGGTAGAAAGTGTATTGCTTGAACACGATTTAATTGTCGAATCAGCAGTAGTGGGAAGTCCACATGCAGTCAAGGGATTTGAGGTCAAAGCATTCGTTATTCTCAATGACCACACAAAGGCATCTGCTGAATTAGCTAAAGAGATCTTTGCTTATTGTAGAGAACACTTAGCACCTTATAAAATGCCGAGAAAAATTGAATTTGTAACGGAATTACCAAAGACGATTAGCGGTAAGATAAAAAGGGTTGAACTTAGAGCGCTACAAGCTGAGCGCATCGCTAAAAAACAAGAGGTTCCACTTGAATTTGATTATACTAAATAAAGAACTGAATAGTTTCTCCCCATAAAAAAAAAGCACTTACTTGTAGTAAGTGCTTTTTACTTTATAACTTCTATTCTTTTTAATCTAAAGAAAAACTAATAGAAACACCTGATGTGACTTCAATTTCACCAACTGCTAAAGTTTGATCCATTGAGTCGGCAGTACCTTTCATTAAATACATTGGTCTTACAACTGGTGGAGCATAACCTCCTCCATCTGACACTAAAATAGCTTTACCTACTTTCTGTCCTAATGCATTCGCATAATCAGTAGCTTTTTGTTTTGCTTCTTTTACTGCTAAAGCTCTTGCTTCTGCTTCATAAGTAGCAATTTTAGAGGATTGAAACTCTACCCCTTCAATCTTGTTCACACCTGCTTCCATTACCCCTACGATTAACTCCTCGTATTTTGTAATATCAGTTAAAGTGATACTGATCACTTGACTGGCATTATAGTAATCTTTTTTCTCCTCATAATCTCTTGACTGATATAAACTTACACGTTGTGTTTGAATATACTTGTCTTCAATTTTCAAGCTTTTAAGATACTTCAAAACTTTAGCAATACTCTGATCGTTAATTTTCTTAACTGAAGCTGCATCGCTTGATTTATTCTCAACACCCAAACGTATCACTGCCTTATCTGGAACTACAGATACTTTACCTGTTCCGTTTACCTGTATTTGCGGAGTTATTGGAGATGTATAACTTGTCTGTGCAAATGTAGCTGTTGTAGCTAACAATGCTGCACCTAATAATATTGATACTCTTTTCATATTTTTTCTTTTTCTGATATAAACAAATATATTTAAAAGCTTTCTATTTACGAGTTTCTCCTATTGAAAATTAACATCTATTAGGCTATAGTTTTCCCTTCTTAAACAAGATAAACAACAGTATTATAGGAACTAACATCAAACCTATTAGCAATAAGTTTTGTTGAATTAAGATCGGAAACTTTAACAATATCAATAGCAGACCTGCTATTGCTCCTCCAATATGAGCAGAATGCCCAATGTTGTCGTTTTGCTGTCTCATCCCATAAACAGAGTATAACAAATACAAAATAGCAAACAAATAACTTGGTATAGGAATGATAAAAAAGATACCTAACATCATATCTGGGTTAATCATAATACTGGCATATAGTACCCCCATGATAGCTCCTGAAGCACCTACAGCACGATAGCCCGCCTTGTGTTGATACATTTGATATGTTATGAGATTTCCTACTATCATACTTACAAAATAGATTAATATAAAAAACACAACACCTACATTCTGCATTAAATAATCACCAAAAAAGTAGAGTGTCATCATATTGAATATAAAGTGCATCCAGTCTACATGTAAAAAACCCGAAGTCAGTATCCTCTGCTTTTCGCCTGCACGTACTGCATCTATGTCAAAACAATACTTGTAAAAGAAATTAAAATCATTTAGCCCCTTGTAAGTGACTATACCCGTAATAGCCATTATAGCTAAAACTACTGGTGAAATATCCATCATATTTTGAAAAAGTAAAATTTGAGATAAAAATAAACATACTTTTGTAAGCGCAATCATTTTTTGCCGAAAATAGACGAAAGAAGTATCTTTGCATAAATATTCAAATATGAAATTCTTTATATACATTATAGCTTATCCCCTACTTTGGTTAATTTCAAAGTTGCCTTTTCCTGTTTTTTATTTTGTATCTGACTGTTTTTATATTCTACTTTATAGAATCGTGGGATATCGCAAAAAAACAGTACGTGCAAACATCAAAATGACTATGCCAGAGCTAAGTGATAAAGAAGTAAAACAAGTAGAAAAAGAGTCTTTTAGACACCTTTGTGATATTTTCTTAGAAATGATAAAGACATTTACTATTTCCGAGAAAGAGCTTAAGAAACGCTTCTCTTTTACAAATCTTGATACAATCTTAGAAATAGAAAAACAAGGTAGAAGTATTATGCTTTTTTGTGCGCATTATGCTAATTGGGAATGGATAATCATCTTAGATAAATTCATAAAATTCCAAGGGTACGCCGTTTATAAGAAAATAAACAATCCCTACTTCAACAAACTTATCAAGAAGATTCGTATGCGATTTGACACAGTCCTTATCGAAATGAAGGAGACAATAAAAGTGACACGCAAAAACGAATTAGATAAGAACCACGGAGTATATGCCTTTATAAGTGATCAATCGCCTATGATTAGTCAAACAAACTGTTGGCAAGAATTTATGGGTATTGAAGTTCCTATCTATACTGGAGGTGAAGCTCTGTGCAAAAAATTCAATATGATCCCCATGTATCTTGAAGTTGAATATATCAAAAGAGGACATTATCAAGCCACATTCATTCCGCTGTTAGAAGAGGGTGAAAACATTAAAGATGTTCCTAACTATGAAATTATGCATCGCTTTTTAGGTAAAGTAGAGCAAACTATTCGAAAAGCACCTGCTTATTACTTCTGGACTCATAAAAGATGGAAACACCAAGGTAAAAAACCGAAAAACATAAAGTAATTAAAAGATTACATATTCAAATATTAAAAAAAAGCTGTTTATTTATACTTGTAAACAGCTTTTTTTAGCTCCTATACAAACAAGAAGATGAAATATCTGAAATTAAGTTTAAAGTATATCGCCTATTTTTTAATGGGATTCATTTGCATTGTCCTATTGTACTTATTATTTGCAAGATTACTATCAAGCATTACAGTGAATAAAGAACAAAGTGGCACAAAAAGTATAACAATGTATATTCACACAAATGGCATGCATACTGATTATGTTTTTCCAATTAAATCAAAGCAAATCGATTGGAATCAGATATATCCAATTACGGATACGAAAGGACAAAATCACAACCAAAATTACATCGCCATAGGCTGGGGTGATAAAGGTTTCTTTCTCGATGTTGAAGATTGGAATAATGTCAAACCAAAAATAGCCTTAAATGCCGCTTTTGGATTAGGTTCAACAGCAATACACATCACATATTATAACTCCATTCAAATAGGAGAACATACAAGAGAAATTAAGATATCAGAGGAACAGTATAAACACTTGATCGACTTCATTTTATCGTCAACTAAGATAGATAAAGATACCAGTAGGCCGATTGTAATTGTTACAGATAAAGTATACGGACAAAACGACTCTTTCTATGTTGCTAATGGAAAATATAGTTTCTTGAACACTTGCAATACATGGGCGAATAAGGGACTTAAAAAAGCCAAGATGAAAAGCTGTTATTGGACAGCATTTCAAGAGGGAATATTCAGAAAATATGAATAGTGCTTACTTAGGAAATACAAAAAGGGAATTACAGACTTGTAATTCCCTTCTTTTGTATCTATAAGCAAAGGAACTAAATCCCTGCTATTACTTTTAATTCTTCCATCATGCGCATTGCTAATCCATCTGCATCCTCTTGGGTTGGTGCCTCAGTATAAATGCGTATAATAGGTTCTGTATTTGATTTTCTCAAGTGTACCCAGCTTGTTGGAAAGTCAATCTTCACTCCATCTACTGTTGATATTTCCTGATTACTATAGTTCTCTGCGATTTGTTCAAGGATCATATCCACATTCAACTTTGGAGTTAATTCTATCTTATTTTTACTCATAAAATAAGATGGGTAAGACGCTCTTAACTCAGCTACAGTTTTATCCATTTTAGCCAAATGCGTTAAAAATAAAGCTACCCCTACAATTGAGTCACGTCCATAGTGAATTTCAGGATAAATAATACCTCCATTTCCTTCGCCTCCAATCACTGCACTTGTTTCTTTCATCAAAGCTACAACATTTACTTCACCTACTGCTGAAGCGGCATATTGCCCTCCTCTTGCCTTAGTCACATCTCTCAAAGCGCGAGAAGAAGATAAATTTGAAACTGTATTTCCTGGCGTTTGACTTAACACATAATCAGCTACTGCAACAAGCGTATATTCCTCTCCAAACATTTCTCCATCATTAGAAATAAAAGCTAATCTATCTACATCTGGATCAACAACAACACCGAAATCTGCTTTCTCTTTCTTTACTAATTCACAAATATCAGTTAAGTGCTCTTTTAATGGTTCAGGGTTATGAGGAAAATGTCCATTTGGTTCGCAATATAACTTTACTACTTCAACACCTAATCTTTCTAAAAGTGCAGGAACAATAATTCCTCCTGACGAATTAACAGCGTCTACTACAACTTTAAACTTGCGTTTTTTAATCGCCTCAACATCGACTAATTTCAATTTCAACACTTCATCAATGTGGATATCCATATACCCCTCTTTTGGAGTAATTGTTCCTAAACTATCTACATCTGCAAAGTCATAAGTTTCTTTCTCTGCTAATTCAATGATTAAAGCACCCTCTTCACCATTCAAAAATTCACCTTTTGCATTCAATAACTTCAGTGCATTCCACTGTTTAGGATTATGAGAAGCTGTTAGGATAATACCTCCATCAGCCTTTTCTAAAGGTACTGCTACTTCTACTGTAGGCGTTGTAGAAAGTCCCAAATCAATTACATCAATTCCAAGTCCAATCAATGTATGTGTCACCAAATTGTGAATCATTGGTCCAGAGATTCGAGCATCTCTACCAATAACAACAGTTAATTTTTCTTTATTTGAATTCTTCTTTAAAAACGTTCCATACGCTGAGGCAAACTTAACTGCATCGATTGGCGTTAAATTATCACCAACTTTTCCTCCTATTGTACCTCTAATACCAGAAATAGATTTTATTAAAGTCATAAGTTTCCTATTTTTGTTTACCGCAAAGATAGAATAAATAACAAAAAAGACCTCTTTTATTACTCTTTAAAAGCCTTCTTGTTTGTATAAAAAAGCACTTATGAATTTTTTAGCGCATATATATTTATCACTTGATAATGATTTTTTAAAAATAGGTAATTTTATAGCTGATAGTGTTAGAGGTAAATCTTATTTAGATTACCCTATCCCAATTCAAAAGGGAATACTACTTCACAGAGAGATTGATGAATTTACAGATTTTCATCCGATATGGAGAACGAGCAAACGAATTGTAGTTCCGAGATACAATCACTATGCAGCAGTGCTTATCGATATGTATTACGATCACTTCTTAGCTTTAAACTGGGATGTATATCACACTACTCCTTTAGAAACTTACGCAAATGATTTCTACCAATTATTAGAACAGAATTTCGATGTACTACCAACTCGAGTACAAAATTTCTTACCAATTATGATCAGAGAAAATTGGCTTTTAAAATATAAGACAATTGACGGTTTAAAGTATATTTTGACTCAGATGGACAGAAGGACAAAAGGAATATCACAAATGAGCTATGCTACTGAAGAATTAGTGGATAACTATGACATTTTTCAACAACAGTTTACTGCTTTTTTTGAAGAACTACAGCAACATATTACAGAATACGCCATTCAAGTAAATCTCACAACAAAATAATAACCCTCTACTTACTTAGGATATTCTTTTATTTTTAGTATCTTTTTTGATAATAGTTTGATTTTTGAATTATTTTTGCATTATGAAACTAATCAACAAGCGTCGCATAAAGTATTATTTACACCAAAGTTTTAAATATGCCGAAGGCATTTTATTCTTTTTAAAGTCTATACTTTCTGAAAGACAGTTTATGTATTTATCTTGTGTTATTGTAGGAGCTTCTTCAGCTATTGCAGTGATAATACTAAAATACTTTGCTCACACAGTACTTGAATTTGCGACCTATATTGACAATATTTCACACCTGCCTTATACAAATAGTATTTTACCTATTATCGGGATATTACTAACTGTATTTGTCATCAAGAAATTCTTGAATGGTAGTATAGAGAAAGGGACTTACCAGATTATGATAGCTGTAGCAAAAAAATCGGGAATAATGCCACGTAAGCAAATGTATTCTCAGATAATTACCAGTTCACTTACTGTAGGTATGGGTGGTTCATTAGGATTAGAATCCCCTATTGCCATCACTGGAGCAGCATTTGGTTCAAACTATGCTCAAAACTACAAGCTAAATTACAAAGATAGAACACTATTACTTGCCTGTGGAGTAGCTGCTGGGATATCAGCGGCATTTAATGCTCCAATTGCTGGTGTATTATTTGCAATTGAAATCATCATCGTAGATTTATCAGTTACTGCTTTTATTCCTATTATGATTGCTTCTGCAACTGGAACAATTGTTTCGAACTTAATCATAAAAGAAGACATTTTACTTTCTTTCAAAAACCAATTAGTCTTTGATACAGGAAACACATTCTATTATGTTCTATTAGGTATATTATCAGGCTTTTTCTGTGTGTATCATGCGAGAATGTTTAGAAAAACAGAAAAGTATATCTCGAAGTGGAGTAATCACATCTATAGGAGGGCCTTATTTGGCGCTTGTTTATTAGCTTGCCTTATTTTTCTTTTTCCAACTCTTTTTGGAGAAGGATACAACAGTATTAAAATACTAACAAGTGATACACCACAAGATATCCTAAACAATACCTTATTAAGCGGCTTTAGCAGTAGCGAATGGGTTTTATTACTATTTGTAGCTGGTGCTGCATTAGTCAAAACTTTTGCCGTAGGTTTAACTATGGGGAGTGGTGGTAATGGAGGAAACTTTGCTCCATCACTATTTGTTGGATCTTATTTGGGTTTTGCTTTATCAAAACTTTTAGTAATGATGGGGATGAAAGATATTCCGATTCAAAACTTTACAGTAGTTGGAATGGCTGCAGTAATTAGTGGCTTATTTCACGCTCCGCTAACTGCAATTTTCTTGATTGCAGAGATTACTGGAGGATACGGACTAATGGTTCCTTTACTGATAGTATCTTCTATCAGTTTTGCAATCTCAAAACACATGGAAAAATACTCTATGGATATTAAGTCAATTGCTACTAGTGGTTTAGTATTTACGTCTGATAAAGATTTCAATATCCTAACAACAATTAATCCTCAGAACCTAATTAAAGACGATATAAAAACCTTAACTACAGCTCATCAAACAAGTGATATAGTTTCTGTTTTCTCATCTACAAACCAAACTTTTATTCCCATACTTGACAGTGAAGAAAAGGTTATTGGAATTATTCAGTTAGACAAGGTAAGACCTATTATCTTCAGTACTTTTCAGACTAAGTTCACCCCAATCAATGACCTTATTGAACCAGCAGTAGTGATGTCTTATCAAGATAGCACAAAGATTTTTATGGATGCCTTTGACTCTAATAAACTCAGCTTTTTAATTGTCCAAAAAGACAAAAAATACATTGGTTATATAGCTAAGTCCGATTTGATGGACAACTACAGAAGAAACTTGAAATCATATAGGATTGACTAATATTACCCTAAAAAAGTAAATTACATATAAAATAAAAGGTCACTAATTTAAAAACTAGTGACCTTTAATTTTTTAGCAAAAATATGTGATTCGTTTTTTAATTCATGAAATAGAACAACAAAACAACAAAACCAAATCCCTTATAAGTAGCCAGCTCAAAAGAAATTGAAAATAAACCACTATGGACTGAAAGTCCATAGTTTGTTAAAGCAGACTAAAGTCTGCCTGGGTGGAGCTACTTACTCAAGTATAAAGTTACCTCCGTTATCA
>NZ_WSPP01000222.1:0-9215 GCF_009767705.1 Myroides sp. LoEW2-1
AATGAACACACTCTCACGCAAGATTGTAATGGCAGCGACAGGGTTATTTTTGTGTTTATTCCTATTAATACACTGTTTAGGGAATACACAATTATTTCTGGAACCAGAACAAGCAAAATTAAGTTTTAATGCTTATTCGCATTTTATGACAACTAATCCTATTGTAAAGATTATATCCTATGTTCTTTACTTGTCTATTATCGGGCACGTTGTTTATGCATTAATCATCACTTTGAAAAACAGAAAAGCAGGTGGTTTGTATAAACGTGATAATAGAGGAAGAGCGAGCAAATGGTATAGTAGAAATATGGGATTATTAGGGACTATAGTTTTAGTTTTTTTAGTTACACACTTTGCTAATTTTTGGTATATCTATCGTTTTGGAGAGTTTACGGCTGTGGATGCTAATGGAAATAAGGATTTATTCTTGTTAGTACAAGAGACTTTTACTAATCTGTGGATTGTAATACTTTATGTAGTAGCGATGATTGCATTGTGTTATCATTTGATTCACGGTATCAATAGTGGGGTTCGCTCATTAGGATTATTTCATCCAAAGTTTGTTCGTTGGATTAACGTAATTGGAATTATTTATTCTGTAGTATTATGTGTAGGCTTTGCTTTAATGCCTTTATATATGTATTTCACCCAAAATTAAGATGTTGTAATGAAATTAGATGCAAAAATACCTCAAGGACCATTAGAAGATAAATGGTCTAACTATAAAAAAACTGCTCGCTTGGTGAATCCAGCGAATAGAAAGAAATTAGATATCATAGTAATTGGTACTGGATTAGCAGGAAGTTCTGTAGCGGCATCTCTTGGAGAGATGGGTTATAATGTAAAGTCATTTTGCTTTCAAGATACTCCACGTAGAGCGCACTCTGTTGCTGCTCAAGGAGGGGTGAATGCTGCTAAAAATTATAAGAATGACGGAGATAGTATCTACCGTATGTTTGTAGATACGCTTAAAGGAGGGGATTTCCGAGCACGTGAAGCGAATGTTTACCGTTTAGCTGAGTGTTCTGTAAACTTGATAGATCAAGCAGTAGCTCAAGGTGTGCCATTTGGCCGTGAGTACGGAGGGTATTTGAATAACCGATCTTTTGGTGGAGTTCAAGTTAGTAGAACGTTTTATGCAAGAGGACAAACAGGACAACAATTGCTTTTAGGAACATATCAAGCATTGATGCGTCAAGTAGATAAGAAGACAGTTCAGCTGTATTCTTCTCACGAAATGTTAGATTTGGTTACTATTGATGGTAAGGCAAGAGGAGTTATTGTTAGAAATTTAGAGACAGGTGAGATAGAAAGACATGCAGCACATGCTGTTGTATTGGCAACCGGAGGATTTGGTAAAATTTACTATTTGTCTACATTGGCAATGGGATGTAATGGTTCTGCAATTTGGAGAGCGCATAAAAAAGGAGCATTCTTTGCCTCACCAAGTTGGACTCAAATACACCCAACTTCACTACCTCAATCTGGTGGGTATCAATCTAAACTGACCTTGATGTCAGAATCATTGAGAAATGATGGACGTATTTGGGTTCCTAAAAAAGCGGATGAAACAAGAGTTGCAAATGATATACCAGAAGATGAAAGGGATTACTACTTAGAACGCCGTTATCCTGCTTTTGGAAACTTAGCTCCGAGAGATATTTCATCTCGTGCAGCCAAAGAGAGAATAGATGCAGGGCATGGAGTAGGAGCATTAAAGAATGCTGTCTATTTGGATTTTTCTAAGGCAATTCGCGAGCAAGGACAAGCAAAAATTGCTGAGAAATATGGAAACTTATTTACCATGTATGAAAAGATTACTGGTATTAATGCCTATAAAGAGCCGATGATGATTTCGCCTGCAGCTCACTTCTCTATGGGAGGATTGTGGGTAGATTATGAATTAATGACAACTGTTCCAGGGTTGTTTGCTTTAGGGGAGGCTAATTTTGCGGATCACGGAGCAAATCGCTTAGGAGCAAATTCATTGTTACAAGCATCTGTAGACGGTTATTTCATTGCTCCATATACAATTGCAAACTATTTAGCAGATCAGATTAGAGTAGGAGCTATTTCAACGGATCATCCTGAGTTTGAAAAAACGGAAAAAGAGGTAAGAGAGAAGTTAGATAACCTATTGAATATCAAAGGAACAAAAACAGTCGATTATTTCCATAAGAAATTAGGAAAGCTATTATATGACTATTGTGGGTTAGCAAGAACAAAAGAGGGATTAGAATACGCTATTGTAGAAATCAAGAAGTTAAGAGAAGAATTTTACAAAGATGTTCGCATTCCTGGTGAATCTAAGACAATGAACTCCGAGTTAGAAAAAGCAGGTCGTGTAGCAGACTATTTGGAAATAGGTGTATTAATGTGTTACGATGCTTTAACTCGAGAGGAGTCATGTGGAGCTCACTTTAGAGAAGAATACCAAACGGAAGATGGAGAAGCAAAACGAAATGATGAACAGTATCAATTTATTTCTGCTTGGGAATGGCCTGGTGGTTTAGATCAGGAGCCAATCTTGAATAAAGAAGAGTTAGTATTTGAATTTGTTAAACCAACTATCCGTAGTTATAAATAATATATATAGTCTATGAAATTACATTTAAAAATATGGAGACAAAAAGACCGTAAATCTGAAGGTAAGCTTGTAGATTATGCGCTCGATAATGTCAATACTCACATGTCTTTTTTAGAGATGTTAGATACTTTGAACGAGGAGTTGATCTTAAAGAATGAAGAACCAGTAGAGTTTGATCACGATTGTCGTGAAGGGATTTGTGGTCAATGTGGTGTTGTGATTAATGGAAATGCGCATGGTCCTTTAAAGAATACAACTACTTGTCAATTGCATATGCGAGAGTTTAAAGATGGAGAAACGATTTTAATAGAGCCTTTTAGAGCTGCGGGATTCCCAGTAAAAAAGGATCTGAAAGTAGATCGTTCTGCATTTGATAGAATTATATCTTCTGGAGGATATGTGTCTGTGAATACAGGTCAAGCACCAGAAGCAAATACAATTCCCGTGTCACATGAAGTAGCAGAAGCGGCATTTGATTCTGCAGCCTGTTTAGGATGTGGAGCCTGTGTAGCTACTTGTAAAAATGGTAGTGCGGCATTGTTTACTGCTGCAAAAATCACACAATTAGCTATTTTACCACAGTCAAAAGAAGAACGAAAACAACGAGCACTGCGTATGATATGGCAAATGGATCAAGAGGGATTCGGTCACTGTTCAAATACTGAAGCGTGTGAAGTAGAGTGTCCTCAGGGAATCTCAGTACTTAATATTGCACGTATGAACTATGAGTATAATCGAGCAAGCTTTTTGAAGTTTAAAAAGAAATAATCTATGAACAATTTGTTTAGATCAATTCAGAGAAAAGGGATTGCACTTGGGATTTTGTGTTGCAGTGTATCACTTTTTGCTCAAGAAAAAATAGTGACTGACACCATTCAAGTTTTTGAAGAAAAAATTATTCTAAATCCTGTAGAGACAACTTATCCTAAGTTTAAAGTTGGAGGTGTGTTTCAAGGTAGATATTTGAATAATTTTAAAAATGGTGTTGATATTGACGGTCTGCATCATAGTGATGGAGAAGGAACGAGTAATTCATTTGACTTAAAGAGGATGAGGGTTTCCTTAAATGCAACTGTCATGGAGAACCTTGAGGTAGTCGCATTGGTTAATTTAGCTGATTTTAAGCAAGATCCTAAACACAAAGTTTTGGAGAATGCTTATGCTAAATACACCTTTAGTCGCTACTTACAAGTTCAAATTGGGCAATTTAGACCTTTGTTTGGATTAGAAGAAACCTATCCAGCAGATGTTCTGAAATCGATTGACTATTCAAATTCATATTATTTGTATTCTAGTAATGGTTGGACGAGTTTCCAGGTAGGTGCTGCTTTAACTGGTAGTGTAGATTTAGGTAAAGTACCGATGAGTTATGGACTATCAGTGACCAATGGAAATGGAAGGAATAAAACCGATTCAGATAATGGAAAACACTATTCTTCAAGACTATTGTTCAGTTTAGATAAAGAACATGAATTGAATGTTGGAGTTAGTGGAGGAGTGGGAGAAGTTCAAAAAGAGACAATCTATGCCGTTGGTTTAGAAGTTAGTGCCAAGTTGCCAATAAATGATCGTTGGTGTTTTGATTTTCAAAGTGAAGCAAAACAAGGAACCAACCACAATTTGTATTATAGCACTGCACCAGAAATGCGTTTTGGGGAACTTAATGATTATGTCATGAAAAGTTTTTACATCTTGCCTAATATACGCTATGAAATCGGTAAGAAGCACTTCGAAGCAGTTGAATTTGCATGTCGTTATGAATATTTAGATGAAAACTCAAAAGTAAACTCTAATGGTAGACAAACTTGGGTACCTATGCTTAGTTTGGAGTTTCTAAAAAATTATGCCGCAAGAATACAAGTTGGAATGCAAATAGATAATTTTAAACAGAGTGTAAAAGATAGCAAGGCATATAATTCAAATCTTGCTTTCATACAGTTCCAATGTAGATTTTAAGAGATTTAAGTTGGACGAAAAGATTGAATAATTCATTATAAAGTTAAATAGGTCGTTTATATTACTGGGTATTAGTAGTGTGTATTTCAATAATTAAAACAGCTGAACAACTTATTAATAATTGTTTTTTATTAAATTTAAACTCATTATCCTTTCTGGGGTAATGAGTTTTTTTTATTGTTTGCATTATGGAAAGAAAAGAGAAGGTAGTTGTTTTTTGGTTTAGGAGAGATCTGCGAATAGAAGATAATGTAGGTTTGTATTTCGCTTTAAATTCAGGTTATCGCGTACTGCCGTTATTTATTTTTGACAAAAGTATTCTCGCTCGCTTTTCTCGTCGAGATGATGCTCGAGTGGATTATATTCATCAGGCGATTAAATCTCTAAATAACACTCTAAAAGATTATCATACTTCTGTCATGTGTTTGCATACAACAGCGAGTGAAGCTTATGATAAATTATTTGAACAATACGATATAGCGGCAATTTATTGTAATGAAGATTATGAACCAACGTCTATTGACAGAGATAATTTAATTGCAAAGAAGGCGTCATCTCGCAATATTTCCTTTTTTCAGTATAAAGACCACGTTATTTTTAAAGGAGGTGAAATATTGAAGAGTGATGGAACTCCCTATCAGATCTATACTCCTTATGCTAAAATGTGGAGAGTAAAATTAGATGATCGAGCGTTATTTGACTATACGACTGTACTTTGTCAGGAGAGTTTTGTTTCCGTAGAAAATGACTTGCCTACTTTGGAAGAATTGGGGTTTGAAAGGTCAAGTTTGGATTTTACTCGCCCTATTTTAGATGAAGGGATTATCAGTAGCTATGATAAGAATAGGGATTATCCAGCTATTGAGGGTACTACTCGCTTGGGTATAGCTTTGCGATTTGGAACGATTTCGATTAGAAAATGTGTGAATTTCGCTTTACGTCACAATGAAGTTTGGCTAAAGGAGTTGATTTGGCGAGATTTTTTTAGTCAAATTATGTATTTGTTTCCACAGGTAGTTAACTCTTGTTTTAAAGAGAAATACGAGCGAGTTAATTGGAGAAATAACGAAGAAGAATTTGACTTATGGTGTAAAGGGCAAACTGGATATCCATTAGTTGATGCAGGGATGCGAGAGTTAAATGAAACGGGGTTTATGCATAACCGTGTAAGAATGGTAGTAGCGAGTTTTTTGACTAAGCACTTGTTGATAGATTGGAGGTGGGGAGAAGCTTATTTTGCACAGTATTTATTAGATTATGATTTAGCATCTAATAATGGAAATTGGCAGTGGGCTGCTGGATGTGGCTGTGATGCAGCTCCGTATTTTAGAATATTCAATCCACTGGAACAACAGAAAAAGTTTGATAAAACGGGAGTTTATATTCGAAAATGGGTGCAAGAGTTTGATTCTTTAGACTATAAAAATCCTATGGTAGATAATAAAGAAGCAAGGATACGTGCGATAGAAACGTATAAAAAAGCTTTGATTTGATAAAAAAACAGGTGAAAATCGGTTATTGGTGTAATAATTGCTTATTTTTAAGAAACTAAAACTAGTATAGAATATGAAAACAATTCAACGCAAGATTGCCAAAGTATTATTAGTAGGAGCGATTGCCTTAATTGCTAATGACGCTTTAGCATGTACTCGAGTAATGTATAAAGGACCAAACAATACGATATTAACAGCTCGTTCAATGGATTGGAAAGAGGAAATCATGCCTAATATTTGGGTATTTCCAAGAGGGATAGAAAGAGTAGGAGAGGTAGGAAAAGCCTCTGCGAAATGGACAGCAAAGTACGGAAGTGTGGTGACCTCAGCATTTGATTTAGCTACGACAGATGGGATGAATGAAAAAGGATTAGTAGCAAATATCCTATGGTTAGTTGAATCTCAATACCCAGAATATAACCCAAATGGTAAAGATAAAGGAATAAGCTTGGCAATGTGGGCACAGTATGCCTTAGATAACTATGCTACTGTTGCTGAAGCAGTAGTCGATTTACAAAAGAACCCATTGGTAGTAGTAACTGCAAATACACCGGGTCGTACTACATTAGCAACAGTTCACTTAACAGTATCTGATGCAACTGGAGATAACGCTGTGTTTGAGTATATCGATGGAAAGTTAAATGTATACCACGATCCTTCGTATACAGTGGTAACTAATTCACCAACTTTTGAAAAACAATTAGCTATTAATAATTATTTGAGCTTTTTGCCAGGAAATAAGAATTTGCCAGGAACAGGAAGATCAGAGGATCGCTTTGCCAGAGCGAAGTACTATGCAACAGCGGTAGAACAAAGTGATGATGAGAAATTGTCTGTAGGGGCTATTTTCAGTGTTATTCGCAATTGTTCGGTACCTTTTGGAGTACATATTGACGGTGAGCCAAATTTATCTTCAACAAGATGGAGAACAGTTTCTGATCAAAAGAATTTAGTTTATTACTATGAAGATCCTATTTCTTTATCACCTATGTGGTTAGATTTAAAAACACTTGATTTTAGTAAAGGACAGTCTGTTAAAAAATTGCAAGTAGCTAATGGTGAGCAATATTTTGGATTAGCAAATGCACAATTGAAAGATAGTAAGCCATTCCAGTTTTTGGGAATTTAAGGACAATATTGGTTGTAAAGGTTAACCTAAACTACGCATGAGCTAAATACTGAAATGCAATTCTACTTCATAGCTCCTTTATTAGTTCTTAAGCTATCCTATTGTATGCTTATATCGCTAATTTAGACCTATTTTGTAGCAGTACTTTTCGTATCTGTGGCTTTCGCGTATGTTGCGAATTACTTATCTTGATTTTAATCTTAGCCTATCTCGTATAGGAGATAGGAGAGTAATGAATATATTGTAAAAGAGACTATCTTTTTTGATAGTCTCTTTCTTTTTTACCACAATCCAAAAGATTGGGAATCATTTTGGCTAATCTCTTTAGCATTTACTTTGTCAAGTATATCGATGATTTTTTTAAATGTCATTGTCTGCTCATATATTAATTCTTTATCTAATTTATCGATATCTCCATTGGGCATTTCTTTGCATAAATAGTCTGGTGCAGGAACTAAAGATATGGTTGGAATACCTACTTGATACAATGGTTGGCCTTCTCCGAAATAGAATGTATTATGTGGGCGAAGAGTCATTGTTCGAACCTTGTTTCTTGCCTCAAGAGCTTTTAAATAAATTGCATCCATTGTTTTATTGGAAGTGTAAACTAATTCTAAATCAATAGGATTTGTTTTTGAATAAGCAGTGTGTTGATTGTTATCCTTCCATTCAGAACTTCCCAGATGCTCTATTGTCAAACCTGCAATAGCTTTTTTGTGACTATCTACTCCATCCCATAAGTAAGGGTGATCTTTGAGCCATTTTGACGTTGCTTGCCTGTGGTTTATACCAAACTGGGGTAGCTGAAAATGTCCAGTAGCGAATACAAAGATTAGCGTTCGATTTCGCTTTTCTTTTGGTAAAGCACTATAGTATTTGGCAAGCTCAATTAAGGCTATTGCTCCGTTTTCTTCTATAGCATTGGGGCCATCGGTATGTGTGTTTATTATAATTGCCTCTTGTGAGTTTTTTCCTTCTATTATTCCATACAAAGTAGAAGATTCACTATCAGGGGTAATATCAGCTTCTAAAACTAAGTTAATTGATTTATTTTGTTTGGCTAATTCTTTTAATCTTTCCCCTTGTTCTTGATTAACCCATAATGTAGGACAGTGAAACAAAGGAGTAGTGAAAGGCAAGTATTGGTTAAGTGCATTTTCACCAGAGAGGTTCTTCCAAACACAGATTATACCTAATACATCGTTATCATGAGCTTCTTGTAAATCAGGGCCATTCAAAACTGATGCAATAACTGTATTTTCTATTAGAGTAGGGAGATGAGTATCTGTTGGATATAAACTTCTTTTACGAAAGAGCATGGATCTTGGAACAGGAGGTATGCTTACTTCAAAAATGGCAATTTTACCCTTTGCATTTTTCAATTTAGATTTACTATTCCCTACGTATTCTAAGGGGGCAGTGATTCCTTTAGCCTCTGTTGAACCCGAATAGGGATAGTAAAATGAGGTAGGGATAATTTCTTTGTTATTGAGGGAATCAATAGTTTGTAATTGCCATTTTTTAGCTTCCCATTTAGTAAAGTTTATTTTATCTTCAAATACTTCAATATTACATTGGTCAAATTTAGTGCGAATATACTCAACGAAATGAGCATGAGCAGCATTACCTGTATAACGAGGACCTAAGTTGTTTAACTCTTCCAAATGCTTCCACAAAGAATCTCTATTAGGCAATACTTCTGAATATTTCTGTTCAAGCAAAGTATCAGCTTTAAAATCATAGTTATATACCTTTGTGTTTGACGAGCAATTGATTAAAATGTAATTGATGCCAATGATAAGTAAGATACTTAAAACTATTAATTTAAAAATTCGCTTCCCTTTTTTCTTAGTCATATCACGTTAATTTTAGCGAAAAATGTTGTTGCTGTGAAAGATATAAAAATAATGATCAATACTGAGTTTAAGTGAATTATTGGGTTGTGAACATAAAATAAAAGATAATTAATTCTCTTTTGGCAGTATTTTATCCGTATTTATAAAGAAGCTTTTTTAAACGAGTTTATTTATTAGATACTAAAAAGGATGAG
>NZ_WSPP01000223.1:0-7628 GCF_009767705.1 Myroides sp. LoEW2-1
AATCTATAAAACATACAAACCGCTTGCCAACACTTTTCTAAATCTACATTTACTACTAACAAAACTTTCAATCAACTTTCATAATCTCATTTTTTGATTTACCCCAATTTAGATGTGGATAGATAATCTAACAGTTATTCACATACCTAACCATATAAGATAAAACAGTTTACACATCTCCTCTCTTCACTAAACTTTAATAAGCACTCTATACAAACCATATCGTATTTTCCTTGCACTTCCTTGGAGGTTTCTTGGGGTTCTCTTGCCCAGAAGGCCTTTTTCTCGAAGAAAGGTGCAAGCATTCCCCTAGAAACCACCTTAAAACTCCCTACTAAACGCATCCAAAAAGAATCACTTAATCAAACCTATTCAAGGTCAATTCTGTTTTAGTTAGATTTTTAGTCAGATAATTATCTTATAAAACAGGTTTCAAGAATAAACTCTATCTCTTCAATCAACTTATTTATACCGAGTATAAACAAAGCTCTTCTCTCTAATCTTTTTTAGATGTTTTGTAAATTGTACGCTTATAAAATCACAAAATATGTTACCATTAGAATATCAGAAATTTAAAGACGAATTAGCTAACTACATTGAAGCAGATAGGATTATCACTAATCCTATACAATTGTTAGCTTATGGTACAGATGCAAGTTTTTACAAATTAGTTCCCAAGATAGTTGTTCAAGTTCACAATCACGAGGAGGCTGTCGCTACACTAAAAACAGCAGCAGCGTGTCATGTTCCAGTAACTTATCGCGCAGCGGGAACGAGTCTATCAGGACAGGCTGTAACAGACTCTGTACTGATGGTAGCAACACATAAGTGGAAAAATTATGAAATTTTAAATAACGGCTTACAAGCTAAGTTTCAACCTGGAATTATTGGAGGAAGAGCTAATATTATCCTTGCTCCTTACGGCCGTAAAATCGGACCAGATCCTGGTTCTATCAATGCTGCTATGATCGGAGGTATCGCAGCTAATAATGCCAGCGGGATGTGCTGTGGTACGTCTCAGAACTCTTACAACACCATTGCTGATATCACCATCGTACTATACGATGGTACGGTATTAAATACTGCCAGTGAAGAAAGTAAAAAAGAGTTTGCATTGAAGCATTCCGAAATTATCCAAGAAATCGAACGCCTTAGAGATGCTATTCACACAGACCGCACATTATACGAAAGAATAGAACGAAAATTTAAAATCAAAAACACTACAGGTTATAGCCTTAACGCTTTTATTGATTACCACGATCCTTACGAAATCATCAAACACATTATGATAGGATCTGAGGGAACTCTTGCTTTCATCTCTGATATTACTTATAATACAGTCGTAAACTTCAAGCACAAGGCTTGTACACTGATGATATTTGAGACTATAGAAAAAGCGTGTCAAGCTGTTCCGTATCTTAAAAAGAGTCCTGTAGCCGCCGTAGAATTGTTAGACAGAAACAGTATCAAGTCTATAGAAGACGAGCCATTGGCTCCTGAATACTTTAAAACACTGCCAGATACAGCCTGTATCCTACTTGTAGAAGCACAAGCTGAGAATGCAGAAGACATGGCTATTAAACAACAACAAATTAGAGAGGCCATCACGCCTACCCCTACTTATAAACCTTTTGAGTTCACTTCAGAACCTCAACAATATGCCTTTAATTGGAAAGCCAGAAATGGTCTATTACCAACAACTGGAGCTTTGAGAGAAACAGGTACTACTTGTATCATCGAAGACGTAGCATTCCCTGTAGAGAAATTGGCAGATGCCTGTATCGCTATGAAGAAGTTGTTCGCGGAGTTAAAATACGATGACGCTGTCTTATTTGGTCATGCCTTAGAAGGAAATTTACACTTAGTATTTTCTCAGGACTTTTCTACACAAGAAGAAATAGATCGCTATGCGAAACTAATGGACGACTTGGTAGAGATAGTCGTAGACCGCTTCGATGGGTCTCTAAAAGCAGAGCATGGTACTGGTCGTAATATGGCGCCATTCGTAGAAAAGGAATGGGGTGAGCAGGCGTATGACATTATGCTAAAAGTCAAAGCTATCTTTGACCCACACAGCTTAGTTAATCCTGGTGTTATTATCAACGCAAACCCTCATGTACACTTAGAGAACTTTAAAGCTTCTCCTGCTACGAATGAGATTGTGGACAAGTGTATCGAATGTGGATTCTGTGAATCACACTGTGTATCTGAAGGCTTGACTCTGTCTCCAAGACAACGTATCGTAGTTGGTAGAGAGATTGCCAGATTAAAAAATTTGGGTAAAAACACAGATGAACTTGAGCATTTAGTGAATAGTGCACATTACTATGCTGATGAAACTTGTGCGACAGACGGATTGTGTGCCTTAGCTTGCCCCGTAAAAATTGATACAGGAAAGTATATTAAAGATATTCGTCATAGCGAAATCACTGAAAAAGATAGAAAGAATGCGGAGTATTTTGTAGAAAATATGGATCGCGTAACTGCTATGGGTAGAAAAGCACTAAACACGGTTGGCGTGTTCCAGAATATCTTAGGTAACAAGATCATGACAAGCGTATCTAGTGGAATGCGCAAAATATCTGCAAACAAAATTCCGCAATGGAATGTGGCTATGCCTAAAGGCAATAAACACAAAATAACAGAATCTATAATCAATCCAGGACAAGACCGAAAAGTTGTTTACTTCCCATCTTGTATCAACAGAACAATGGGAAAATCTCAGGATTACCCAAAATCCGATGTGGATCTAACTGCAAAAACAGAAGAACTATTAAAACGCGCTGGCTATACTATTATTTATCCCGAAAATGTAAATAATATGTGCTGTGGTATGCCATTTAGTAGCAAAGGAATGAAAGAAGAAGGACATACAAAATCTTCTGAATTAGAACTGGCTTTACTCAAAGCAACAGAAGACGGCAAGTATCCTGTACTATTCGATATGAGCCCTTGTTTCTATACTTTCCACGAAGCACATCAAGGAGGTAAACTAAAAATGTACGATCCGATAGAGTTTATGTTAGATTTCGTTATGCCACATTTGCCAATTAAAACACCAAGAAAGCAAATTAATGTATTCCCTGTGTGTTCAGTAAAAAAAGTGGGACTTGAAGCTAAGCTATTAGAATTAACAAAGATGTGTGCTGAAAAAGTAAATTACATCGATAGTAATTGTTGTGGATTTGCCGGAGATAGAGGGTTTACACTTCCTGAATTAAACAAGCACGGAAATAGACATCTCAAAGAACAATTGATAAAAGATTGTAACGATGGTTTTTCAACAAGTAGAACTTGTGAAATTGGCCTAACAGAATATGGAGGAGTAAACTTTAAGTCTATATTCTATCTAATCGATGAAGTAACGAAATAAATTAATTTTTTATTTTCAAGATATCATCACTTATAATAAGCTAAACGGCATAGAGTATATTCTATGCCGTTTTTTTATAACCGAATTTTCTAAATACGGTTATACTTATTATTACACATTTAGCATGATACAGATAATAGTAAAACAAAAACTATTGTTTACAAATTCGGTTTAATAATATAAGTAAAAGAGTACTTATGCCGAATAACTATATTTCTACTACTCGTTTATGTTCGAATGTGATTTAGTATCTTTGACAATTACTAATAGTGAAATAATGAATATTTATATTAAAAATATGGTTTGTACTCGATGTAAAATGGCAGTAGAAAGCTTGTTTACAGAGTTAAAATATACAGTTATCAATATTGATTTAGGCGAAGTAGAAATTAAAGAGTCTCTAAGTGACACTCAATTAGGAGAAATAAAAGATCGTCTTGAAGCTATTGGTTTTGAATTATTAGACGATCGCAAAAGTAAAATTGTCACAAAAATCAAAAGCTTACTAATAGAGTTAGTGCAAAAAAACAATGCCTATTTAGAAACACCTCTTTCAAATTACATTAGTGAGCAAATGAATCAAGATTACCATGCTCTTAGTACGCTTTTCTCCTCATTAGAGTCGACAACTATCGAACAGTACTTCATTATTTTGAAAATTGAACGCGTAAAAGAACTGTTAGTCTATGATGAGATAAGCTTAAAAGAGATCGCTTACTTACTTAATTATAGCAGTGTTGCACATCTAAGCAAACAATTCAAGAAAGTAACAGGGCTCACACCCACCCACTTTAAAACCACAGGTGATCAAAGAAGAAAACTTATTGATAAATTATAGCATAAAAAAAAGCGATTAAAATCGCTTTTTTTTATATTATAATTTATGCTCTAACTTCTCCCTGACAGTTTCAAACCACTCCGATTTCAAAATACTCAATACTGCAGTATCTCGTCTGCGTCCATCTCTCATTAGAGTATCCGATCTCAACACTCCCTCCAAAGTACAACCTATGCTTTTCATCGCAGCAATACTTCTTTGATTTGAAAAGTCCGCACGAAACTCTACTCTTTCCATCTCCAATACCTCAAAAGCATACTTTAATAAAACGTATTTACAATGCTTATTTACCCCAGTGCCACGATATTTCTTACCGTACCAACTATAGCCAATAAGCAGTGTTTTTTGAACAGGATTAATATTGTATAAACGCGTACTACCAATATACTCATCTATATTCTTATCATAAACGATGAAAGGTAAAGAAAGCTTATGCTCTCTATCTTTTAAAGCCTGACCAATATACTTTTCGAGATTCTCTCTGCCCGCACCAGTTGTAGGTGAATAATCCCATATTTCTGGTTCATTCTCCGAAAAAACCAATAAATTATCTACATCATGTTGCTCTAATGGTCGTAAGAGAACCCGATCATCACTGAGGATTATCGAAGGCGTCATGGTTAATTCTTTTTTATTTTAGAAATTTCTCTCACTAAAATATAGCGTATGGATGAACCATCTGCAGGGGGATTAGCTACAGTTTCTCTTTTAATTTCTAAACTATATTCATACCCTGGCTCATAAGTAAAACCTTCTATTGGATCGTACATCAATTCCCACGGCATATCCTCCGTTTCTCTAACCAAAAGGCACTTCATCTCAGCTACACCTGCACAATCTGCTTTTTCACTTGCGATAAATAATGTAACAATATCTTCTAACTCATCTGTAGTCAATTCTTCTTGCACAAGAGTTTCTTCGATTAAATCTTCAGCAACTTTAGCTTCATTTTTATGTTCTGTCTTACAACTTGCAAAAAAAACAGAAGCAGTGGCTATTACTCCTACTATAACTTTATTCATTCTTTATTACTTCTAAAATTTAAACCTCGTAAAAATACACAAACTATAAAGTAGAACAAAACAGCTAACGCATAAAAAAAGGCTTATTTCCAAAAAAGAAATAAGCCTTTCCAAACTATAAACTAAATTCAATTGATTCCTTCAACTCTGGTTTCATCTCGACATACTCTCCTACCCATTGATGTAATCTTTCTAAATCATAAGGCAATAACGTCGTTGTTGCCTTTTTTAACTCCTTATTAAATAGGGTTGAATCAAAACTCACATTGTGTAATACTGTTTTGACATAATTCAACTCAACTTCCATAACTACTTTTATTTAAAAAACTATAACATGACAAATATATACACATTAACATATTAAATCAATAAATAAAAATTAAAAAGTTAAATATTGCGATTTTTATAAATCAATTTCACTATTATAACATATAATACACTATATATTAACTATCACGTAAATTCTATACATGAATACACACATTTAAAACTCTTTTGTCTACGTCATAAAATGACGATAGCAAAGCATCTTAGAATATCATCTAATAAAAGACCGTTTGCAAGGCAAGTTTCCAAAAGAATTTGTTGCATAAAAAAAGGTAGATTCGATTAAAACCTACCTTTCTACTGAAGACTCAACGTCTCTATACCTTCTTTAATATTCTTTATCGCTTATAGGCAATTACCATTTCTCTCTTACCTGGTGGACCAGGTACTTTCTCAATCTCAAACCCAACTTTCTTCATTGTTCGATTAATAACTCCCCTACAAGCATAAGTCGTCAATACACCTCCTATTTTAAGACAAGCATACATTTTTGCAAAAATTTCTTCGGACCACAGATCTGGTTGATAAGGATAGCCAAATGCATCAAAGTAAATGAGATCATATCTATTGCTTTCAAGTTCTTGAAGTTCGAATTTATTAAGCATTTTAAACAACGTGAAATCAGGAGTAATAATCTGCTCAATATCCCAAGATACCTCATGAAGCTTTCGATAAACAACTTTATCTTCTGCTTGTTCTGCTAAAGAAAAGTAATTCAACGCCTCCAATTCTGTATCGGAAACTGGAAAAGCCTCAATAGTATGGTAAGCAACCTTTGCTTTGCCTTTCGCTTCTAAATAAGTCAAATAAGCATTTAACCCAGTACCAAATCCCATTTCTAAAATAGCAACCTGCTCCTTATCTATTACTTTTTGTAATCCGTGCTTTATATAGACGTGCTTTGCTTCCTGTACTGCTCCGTATATAGAGTGATAAGTTTCACCCCAATCTTCCATCTGGATTGAAGTTGAACCATCCTCTGTTGTTATAACTTTTCGCTTCATTTAATCAATAACTTTTGAATACGCGGAATAGGTCCTCCACATTTCTTCTTGTGACAAGTTAAACAAGAGTTAACAACTGCATTAAAGTTTTCAACAGCATTGGCTCTGTTACTTTGAAATAATACACGTTCCAATTTTAAAAACTGTTCTGCTTGTTCTATAAAAAAGAAATCCTTGTCAGTGGGGTCAGTAAGCTCGGCTGTTAGTAAATCATTGTGTAGTTCGGGAAAATCACCCAAATCCAATGAATCTCCACCTTCTTTTATAATTTGCTTCACTTGATTCATTTGTCCATACATCTGCTCCATTAAGGCCGCCATAGGAGATAAATTATACATCTCAAATTTAGTTTTCTCTACTGAAGCTTGCTTTGATGGGCCGTTTTCTACTTCCTTTTTGTCATTACAACTAATCAAAAGTAGCATAAAACACAAAAAAGATAAATACTTATTCCACATTTGGCTTCTCGTTTTTAATAGCAATACCATCAGCTAAAAAGCCATAAGTAATTTTAGGTTCCACGATCTTTGCAATATCTTCTTCCGTTTTTCCAGCATCCTTTGCATAGTGTTTTAACTCGTCAACAGATATAATCGAAACAAAAGCTTTTCCATTCACAACAACTTCATGTCCACTTGCATTCATTGGAGCAAAGAACCCATAATCTTTAAACTTGACGAAGCTCTTTTTATCATGACCCAGGTCAAGGCTAATCCAACATCCTTTTTTCTGACAAACTTCATTAATATTAGAAGCAAACTTCACCTGAACTGTATCGCCTTTCTGCATTGTTTGATATTGAGAATAAATGTATTCTTTATCTTTCAACTCATCAGTAAGAGCAAACTTTTCTCCAAAAAAGGCAAAGTCATTTTCGTTTAAAACAACTGCTGTTTCAGGTGTTTCAACTTTTCCCTTACACGCCGTAAAAACAGTTGCACCAATTAAAACTAAAAAAGCTAATTTTTTCATATTTTATACCTTATTAAATAGACATAAGACAAAAGTACTTCAAAAAAATAAATTAAAAACAATTCAATACGCTACACAAAACTCACATATTA
>NZ_WSPP01000025.1:0-23443 GCF_009767705.1 Myroides sp. LoEW2-1
AGAATAAAGAACAAATATATTATTTAGAAAAAGGAGAAGAATTGAAGTATCCAATACAAATTAAAACTTTGCCATATAATGGAGGTGATTTAGTTGTCGATTCAAATACAATTTTAGTAGATGAGGCTAAGCTAAAGTTTCCATTGGTAATTAGAAAATTTGTTGAGGGTGATAGATTTATCCCTTTTGGAATGAAAGGAACTAAGAAGGTAAGTAAGTATTTTAAAGACGAGAAGTTTAATCAGTTTGAGAAAGAAAATACTTGGCTTTTGTGTTCAGAAAATGAAATTGTATGGATTATTGGTAGTCGAATGGATGAACGATTTAAGATAAAAAGTACAACTACAAACATTATTAAAATACAGATAACAGTATGAGAAAATTAGCTTATTTGCTACTTCTATTAGTGTCGACAATTACTGTACAGGCGCAGATGATGAAGAATCCTGCCGTATGGACGACAAAGATAGAGAAGGAGTCAGACACAGAGTACACAATTACATGGAATGGTGTTGTGGATGAGGGCTGGCATTTATACTCTCAGTTTACATCAGAAGGTGGAGCTCTACCTTTGGCTTTTACCTATAATAACTTGGAGGGGAACTATGTTCTAAATGGACCAACTACAGAAAGTGAAACTGTAAAGGAATACAACGATATATTTGAAGTAGATGAAACCTATTTTGTAGGTCCAATTACCTTAGTTCAAAAGATTACATTGACAAATCCTGAAACTTCGAATATTCAGGTTGAAATGGAATATCAAGTGTGTGAGGAAGTTTGTATTTCACAAAGTAATTTGTTCGTCTATGACCTAAAAACCTTAGCTTCAAAAGAGGTTGCTAACTTCGAGGAGTTTGAACTTGGTAATAAAGCAGAGGCTTCTTCTGAGATTAAAGCAGGTGATTCTTCTTCTAAGGATGCTATAGAAAGTAATAAAAAACAAGAGAATAGAGGATTATTTACCATATTTATTTTATCGTTTTTCTCTGGTTTTGCAGCATTATTGACACCTTGTGTGTTCCCTATGATTCCTATGACGGTTAGTTTCTTTACAAAACAAAGTAAAACTCGTGCCAAAGGAATTAAGAATGCTATCATTTACGGAGTATCAATTATCCTAATTTATGTAATCTTAGGAACTATTGTTACTGCTTTGTTTGGAGCTGATTCGCTGAATGCGCTTTCGACAAATGTTTATTTTAATATCATCTTCTTCTTGCTATTAGTAGTTTTTGCTACTTCTTTCTTAGGGGCATTTGAAATTATGTTACCTAATTCATGGGCAAATAAAGTTGATTCGCAAGCAGATAGAGGAGGATTAATAGGTATAGTATTTATGGCATTAGCTTTGGCTATTGTTTCATTTTCATGTACAGGGCCTATTGTAGGAACACTATTAGTAGAAGCGGCTTCTAAAGGAGGTTTAGCACCTGTTATAGGTATGCTTGGGTTCTCTTTAGCACTGGCATTGCCATTTATGCTTTTTGCAATGTTCCCAGGTTGGTTAAACTCAATGCCTAAATCGGGTGGATGGTTAAACACAGTGAAGGTTTCATTGGGATTCTTAGAGTTGGCTTTAGCATTTAAGTTCTTGTCAAATGCAGATCTTGTATTGCAAGCACATTATTTAGAAAGAGAAGTGTTTTTAGCAATATGGATAGCCATATTTGGTGCTTGGGCATTATATCTATTTGGTAAAATTAAATTGCCACATGATTCACCTTCAGACAATATATCAGTAGGTAGATTATTTATGGCTTTATTGGTTTCTATATTTACTATTTATATGGTTCCAGGATTATGGGGAGCTCCATTGAAAATTATATCAGGATTCCCACCTCCATTAACTTACGCTGAAAGTCCTTATGGTGTTGGCGGAGGAAAAGGTGGTTCTAATTCAGGAGCTACTATGGGAGAACTACCTGATGGAGCTAAATTAGGAGCTCATGACATTGTTGCTTTTACAGACTATGAAAAAGGATTGGCGTATGCTAAATCAATAAACAAACCTGTTCTATTAGATTTTACTGGATTTGCATGTGTTAACTGTCGTAAGATGGAAGATTACGTATGGTCAGATCCAGCTGTATTATCTATCCTAAAGAATGAAGTTGTCTTAATTTCATTGTATGTTGATGACCCTAAAAAATTGCCAGAGAGCGAGCAATATATATCAGATACAAGTGGTAAGAAAGTAAAGACGATTGGAAATAAATGGAGTGATTTCCAAATGAAACATTATCACGCCAATGCACAACCATATTATATCATACTTGACACAGATGAATCGCGTTTAAGTGATGCTGTTGGATATATGCCAGATGTAGAAGAATATAAGACATGGTTAAAAACAGGAATTAGTAAACACAAGTAATCTTTGGATTATTTAACGATATGAGAAAGCCCTTGAGATTTGATTTTCAAGGGCTTTATTTTTTGTTTTTTCTTTTCATTTGCTTGTGTTTTGAGAAAATTTTAAGATATAAGTTAATATCTTTGAAAGGCTCATAATTAGTGTTATATGGTATAATACTACAATTTATAGGCTACTTTTTGGTTTCTATAGTACTCACATTACTATTGATAGAAATTCAATGAATAAAAATACTTTAAAACGCTATTTTAATGAAGAAGAGTTTAATTATTACAGCTTTTGCTATGTTTACTTTAGGTACTTCATATGCACAAGTACACACTCCACCTACCAGTACTAAATCAGAGATTCATCAAGTGGTTGGATTAACTGATGTGAAAATAGATTATTCAAGGCCTAATATGCGAGGTCGTTTAATTTACGGTGATTTAGTTCCTTATGGTCGTCGTTGGAGAACAGGAGCAAACATGAATTCTGTCATTACTTTTGGCAATGATGTCGTGATTGATGGGAAAACACTTAAAAAAGGTTCTTATGCCATTTTCACTGTTCCGAAAGTTGAAGAATGGGAAGTAATATTTTACAGTGATACAAATAACTGGGGATTACCTGAGAAGTGGGATGATTCAAAAGTTGCTTTGACAACAAAGGTGAAAGTGATTAATTCCAATAGAAATTACGAGACATTTACCTTGGCAATTAACAACGTAAATATAGACTATGCAGATCTTGAGATTATGTGGGAGAAAACAGTAGTTCCTGTTCGCTTCAAAGTTCCAACGGATCAGTTAGCGATGGAAACGATAGACGAGACATTTGCAGGGCCTAAGATTGTTGATTATTACGCTGCTTCGGAGTATTATTATTTAACCAATAAAGATTACAACAAGGCTTTAGATTGGATCAATAAGGCAATTGAAAAGTCAGGAGAGCAAATACCTTATTACTTTGTTCGCCTAAAATCGCAAATTCAAGCTAAGTTAGGAGATAAGTTAGCTGCTGTAGAAACTGCCAAATGGGCATTAGAGTTAGCGGAAAAAGCGAATAACCTTGATTATATCAAGATTAATAAAGATGCGATTAAAGAATGGTCAAAATAGATATAAGACAGCTTAGGCTGTCTTATTTTGTTTTAAAATATTCGTTATAAACTATTTTGCTACAAAGATAGAGCTGGGAAACATTTGGCTTCTTACATTAAAAGATGATTAGAACTGTGTTTTTTTGTTTTACTTTTTTTGGTATTGTCCTATCTTTGTTGCTTAACAACACTTTCTAAAATTATGCTTACACCATTAAATGCTATATCGCCTATTGACGGGCGTTATCGTAGCAAAACAGAAAGCCTTGCTGCTTACTTTTCAGAAGAGGCTTTAATTAAGTACCGCGTATTAATCGAAGTAGAGTATTTTATTGCTTTATGCGAACACGGTATTCCGCAGTTGAAAAATGTATCAGCAGATTTATTTCCTGAATTGCGCAAACTCTATCAAAACTTTACTACTGAAAACGCACAGTGGATTAAAGATAAAGAGAGTATAACTAATCACGATGTCAAGGCTGTTGAGTATTTTATTAAGGACGCATTTGATCGTTTAGGTTTAGAGCAATATAAAGAGTTTATTCATTTTGGATTGACTTCACAAGACATTAATAATACGTCTATTCCCTTATTGACCAAAGAGGCTTTCCACGATGTATATATGCCTTTATTTATTAAGGTGGTAAACAAGTTAAAAGAGTTAGCAAAAGAGTGGAAAGATGTTCCAATGTTGGCTCGTACGCATGGACAACCTGCTTCTCCAACGCGTTTAGGAAAGGAAATATTTGTTTTTGTTGAGCGTTTGGAAGAGCAACTTAGACTAATCCAAAATGTCCCATTTGCTGCTAAGTTTGGTGGTGCCACAGGAAATTTTAACGCGCATCACGTTGCATATCCTACGCATAATTGGAAACAGTTCGGAACTGATTTTGTGGAGCTAACATTAGGGCTAAAACATTCTTTTCCAACAACACAAATCGAGCATTATGACCATTTTGCTGCTTTCTTTGACGGATTAAAGCGCATCAATAATATTCTAATTGACTTAGATAGGGATATATGGACTTATGTCTCTATGGATTACTTTAAACAAAAGATTAAAGCAGGGGAGATTGGTTCTTCTGCAATGCCTCATAAAGTGAACCCTATTGATTTTGAAAACTCTGAAGGAAACTTGGGGATTGCCAATGCAATCTTTGAACACTTAGCGGCTAAGTTACCGATATCACGTCTACAACGTGATTTAACTGACAGTACTGTTTTGCGCAACATTGGAGTACCTCTTGGGCATACGCTTATTGCATTTGAATCTACATTAAAAGGATTGAACAAATTATTGCTTAACGAAACAAAGTTTGCGCAAGATTTAGAAAACAATTGGGCAGTAGTGGCAGAGGCAATTCAAACGATATTGAGAAGAGAAGGTTATCCTAATCCCTATGAAGCTTTGAAAGATTTGACTCGTACCAATACAGTGATTAACAAAGAGTCTATTCACTCATTTATAGATACACTTGCTGTGTCAGAAATGATTAAAGAAGAATTAAAACAAATTTCACCTGCTAATTACCTTGGAGTAGAATAACGATAAGGAAAGAGTTTAGCAGTGTGCAAGATTGAATATGTAAAGCGAACCTATTGAAGTATAAAACAGGTTCGCTTTCTTTTTTATTTATATACTTACCTTTTTATACGATTTGGCTTTTTTGTTACCTATAAAGCCTAATGTGATTAACAAAAGTGATATCGTTGAACTTAGAATATTTAATTCGTCTTTAAAGATGACTGAATCAACATTCTTTACAAACAATATCACGCCGACGACCAGCACAAAAAACGCCATGGTCTTTAATAAATTTAGGTTTGTCCGACCCATATTCTCAATATTTTTTTGGTTAACATTCACTAAATGTACTAAATAAAATAGTATGTTCAAAGGCATTAGAAGGTATAGTGCTGATATTTTTACTGTTTGAAGTCTGACGTTATCTAAATTTGGTTTGTTTTCTAACAAATTGATATGTACTGTCTTGTGATTAATAAAGATAATAATCTATCCCGTTCAATATTGGATTAAAGGACAGTGATTTGTACCTTTGTGACTTCGCATTTTTAGATATAGTAGTAAAATTTAGTCAATTGTAGTAATGAGAATAATCTATCTAATGATCTTTTTCTTTTACCTGATAGGAAGCGTTCAAGGTCAAACTTTAAAGGAAAAGTATGGTGCTAACATCGACAGTAAAGAGATTCTGTCATATTATTCTACGGGAGAGGTAAAAGAGGTTATTGTAGGCATAGAAGGAAGTAATTTGAATGTAAAGAAAACCTTTTATGAGCATGGCGAGCTACAAGAAATTCAAGAACAACACGACGGTGTAAATCATGGTAAGGTTGAGGCTTATTCAGATAAAGGAATACTTGTTTGTGAAGGAAACTATGTTCAGGGTCAACTGGAAGGAGAGTTAAAGTATTACAATGATAAAGGAGAGCTATTTACGAGTATTATGTATAGAAATAACCTTAAGAATGGCGTTACAAAAATATATAAGGATGGTAAACTACTAAGTGAGTTTACCTTTGTTGATGGTCAGTTGGATGGCATGGTAAGGCTATATGGGGAAGATGAAAAGGTGATTAGTGTCTCCCACTACAAGCAAGGCAAGCAGATTGATAAATTATTTTATAATCACGACACTATCTTTTACAGCGAGTAAATAAATTTATCAAACCAGATTGATAAGATAGTTGTAGCTATCTTATTTAAGCCCTGACTGGGCTTTGCTAATCATAGTCCATATAAGGGATTAAGCTGATAGGTTCTGAACCAAACATATAGGATAGTTTTGTCGAGATAGCATTGTCTATTTGTTTGTTTTTTTTAAATACTTTGATGTCTTTTCTATAGAAATCATTGACTTGAGTACATGAAAACATTAGGCTACCATTGTCATAATACTTTTTAAAAGGACCTCTGTTTTTTCCATTTTGTACAGTCATTTCCATTATTAATATCCCTTTTGGATTAAATATCTTTATTGGTCCATGCAGTACTCCATTTTCGAAATACTGTTCTCTTGCTAATACACCGTTTTTGTAATAGGCGAGTTGTTGACCATGTAAGCGTCCTTCGATTTGATTGATGACAATCTGTATATTTCCATTTTGAAAGTACTCTGTACATTTGCCGTGTGGTTGGTCATTTTTATAGAAGCCTTGACATTCTATTTGACCATTTGGGTAATACATAGTATGAGGGCCTACTAATTGATTATTGCTATAAACCCCTTTCATTTCTAATTCCCCTGTATCGTAATAATTTGTGTAAACTCCTTCTTTGCGCCCTTCTTCGTAGTTGTACAATTGGAATAACATACCATTTTCATGATATTCTTTGTGCTCTCCATGTAATATATCATTGACAAAGTATCCTTCTATCTTGATATTCCCATTTGGGTAATATTCGATTGTGTGTAATCCGTTTTTCATTTTTTTTATCAAGGTAATACTTATTTTCAAAATCTGAGCGAAGTGTACAAATATTTGATAGTTAGATTTCTTATGTTCCTTAGGATAGGTTTAGGGCGAAGAAATTCAGAACAATGAGTATAGGGGAAATTAAGGAAGATAAAAAAACGGGCTACTTTAAGGTAGCCCGTTTGTATTTTAATTGATTTTGATTCTTATAAGTGGATTACTTCTCCGTAAGCATCAGCAACAGCTTCCATTACAGCCTCACTCATTGTAGGGTGTGGGTGTACTGCTTTTAAGATTTCGTATCCAGTAGTTTCTAATTTACGTGCAACTACTGCTTCAGCGATCATATCAGTTACTCCAGCTCCAATCATGTGACATCCTAACCACTCTCCATATTTAGCATCAAAGATAACTTTTACAAATCCATCAGGAGTACCTGCAGCTTTTGCTTTACCAGATGCTGAGAATGGGAATTTTCCTACTTTGATTTCATATCCAGCTTCTTTTGCTTTTTTCTCTGTCATACCAACAGAAGCAATTTCTGGAGTAGCGTAAGTACATCCAGGAATATTACCATAATCTAATGGCTCAACATGGTGTCCAGCAATTTTTTCTACACATAAGATACCTTCAGCAGAAGCAACGTGTGCTAAAGCTTGTCCAGGTACAACATCTCCAATAGCATAGTATCCAGGGATATTTGTTTGGTAGTATTCGTTTACTAAGATTTTATCTCTATCTGTAGCGATTCCTACATCTTCTAATCCAATATTTTCAATGTTTGTTTTGATACCTACTGCAGACAATACGATATCAGCTTCCAAAATTTCTTCTCCTTTAGATGTCTTAACGGTAGCTTTTACTCCTTCACCAGTTGTATCTACTTTTTCAACAGAAGCATTTGTCATGATTTTGATTCCTGCTTTTTTCAATGAGCGCTCGAATTGTTTTGAGATATCCTCATCTTCTACAGGAACGATATTTGGCATAAACTCAACAATAGTAACATCAGTTCCCATTGAGTTGTAGAAATAAGCAAACTCTACTCCGATAGCTCCCGAACCAACAACAATCATTTTCTTAGGTTGTTGAGGTAAAGTTAATGCTTGACGGTATCCGATTACTTTTTTACCATCTTGTGGCAAGTTTGGCAATTCTCTTGAACGTGCTCCAGTTGCGATGATGATGTGATCTGCAGAGATCTCACTTACCTTACCATCTTTATCTGTAACTTCTACTTTCTTTCCTGGTTTTACTTTTCCAAAACCATCGATGATTTCGATTTTATTCTTTTTCATTAGGAATTGAACACCTTTGCTCATTCCATCTGCAACGCTACGTGAACGTGCTATTACTGCATTGAAATCCTTGTCTACCTCACCATTGATTGTCAATCCATAATCAGATGCGTGTTTAAGGTATTCAAATACTTGAGCAGATTTTAATAGTGCTTTTGTAGGAATACACCCCCAGTTTAAGCAGATTCCACCTAAGTTTTCTTTCTCTACTACCGCAACTTTAAAGCCTAACTGAGAAGCTCTGATTGCAGTCACGTAACCTCCAGGGCCACTTCCTAAAACAATAATATCGAATTTCATATGTATATATTTCTATATTTAATGCTACGAAAATACAGATTTATTTTTGTACTTAAAACTTTCCCATTGAAAAGTTGAATAGTGGACAATTAATGAATTGTAAGTGTAGCAGCTACTATCTATTGGATTGTTGTAATATATAAATAAAACCCTTGTTTTTTTTGACAAAATGTGAAAAAAACAAGGGTTTTTAAGTTAGCTTTTTTAGCTAAGTTATTTTTGTGACTTTTATTTAAAACTTTAGAACTTAAGGTTCTACTATTTAGCTTTTGGATAGAGAAACTCTTTTTAAAATACTATTCTTCTACTGCCATTTTGAATTGTGATTCATATAGATTTCTATAGTATCCATTTTCAATTTGCAAGAGTTGGTGATGTGTACCTTTCTCTACGATGAGTCCTTTGTCCATCACGATGATTTGATCTGCATTGACAATTGTTGCCAAGCGGTGAGCAATGATTATAGACGTTCTATCTTGCGTTAGATATTCGGTTGCCTTTTGAAGTAGTTCTTCAGAATGAGTGTCAATCGAAGAAGTAGCTTCATCTAATATCAAGATACTTGGATTACTTACATAAGCTCTTAGGAAGGCAATTAATTGTCGTTGCCCAGACGAGAGCATTACTCCTCTTTCTTTTACATTGTAGTCATATCCTCCTGGCAGACTCATGATAAAATCGTGTATCCCTATTTGCTTAGCCGCATTTTCTACTTGCTCTCTGCTAATAGCTGGATTGTGCAAAGTAATATTATTGAAGATAGTATCACTGAATAAAAATACATCTTGTAACACGACAGCGATTTGTCTGCGTAGAGAAGCTAACGTAAATTCATTGATATCCGTATTGTCTATCCGTATCTCTCCACTGTCAATATCATAAAATCGATTTAGTAAATTGATAATTGTCGATTTACCTGCTCCAGATGATCCTACAATTGCTACCGTATTACCTGGAGGGATGTGTAAGGTGATTCCCTTTAATACTTCGACTTCTGGTATATAGCTAAAGCGGATATTGTTTAACTCAATCTCTCCATTGAATTGAGGAGCTATTTTAGTTCCACAATCATTCATCTGTTCATCCGTTTCTAATACATCGAATACTCTTTCTGCCGCAATGATTCCCATTTGCATGACGTTAAATTTATCAGCAATTTGCCTCAATGGATTAAACAACATTGTGATTAGCATTGTGTAGGCAAATAAATCTCCAAATGTTGTTAGGTTGTCTCCCTGTACAATTGACATTCCTCCATACCAAATTACAAAACCTAAGGTCAGTGAAGAAACAATATCAGCGATAGGGAAAAAGATAGAGTTGTAAAGTATATTTTTTAGCCAAGCCTGGTTGTGCTTTTCATTTATTTCCTTGAACTTTTCATATTCGATATGCTCACGAGTAAACAATTGAACGATTTTCATACCTGTTAATCGCTCTTGTACGAATGTATTCAGGTTTGAAATCTGCGTTCGGACTTCCTGAAAGGCAGACTTCATCTTTAATTGAAATATTCGCGTTGCATAGACAAGGATAGGCATGGCAACCAAAACAATTAGACTCAGTTTCCAGTTCATGTAAAACATAAAAGCCAAAACGACAAACATTTTCAGAACGTCACTGACAATCATAAAAAGTCCTTGACTAAAAATACTCGCGATCGATTCAATATCAGATACAGATCTGGTAACGAGTTTTCCTACTGGTTCATTGTCAAAATAGCGCATGCGAAAACTAACAATCTTGTCAAAGAGTTTTTCGCGAATATCTTTGACAATATCTTGTCCTAACCAACTTGCCCAATAAGAGAAGTAAAATTGAGACAATACTTCGCCTATAAGGACAACTGCCATAAGCAAAACGTACATTAAGAGTCCTTCTTGATCTCTTGTTTGCACATAGCTATCTACTGTTTGCTTTACCATATATGGACGAACAGCAGCAAAGATTGATAGTGTAATCGCAAATACGATTACCCAGTTAAAACGTCTTTGATAAGGTTTTGCGTAGCTTAATATTTTTTTTAGTGATAGTGATTTCAGTCGTTTCATAGATAAGGATAACTTACTTTTGTTAAAAATAATCCTTTACCAGGGACAGAGAATCCCGCTTGACCTCTATCTTTACTTTCAATGATTTTGCGTACGTCATTCACAGTTATTTTCTCTAGACCTACATTGACCATAGTACCGACAATAGCTCTAACCATATTGCGCAAAAAGCGATTTGCCGAGATGGTAAAAACTAATCTATTGTGATCGATGAGTTTCCATTCAGCTTGGTAGATAGTACAATTAAAAGTGAATACATCTGTATGTGTTTTTGAAAAACACTCAAAGTCTTCATACTCAAACAAAACTTTAGCTGCTTCGTTCATTAGATCAACATTCAATGGCTTGAAGTGGTAAAAACTTTGACTGTTGCAAAAGGCATCTTTATATAAATGTATATGATATTCGTATGTGCGAGCAGTAGCGTCAAAACGCGCATGCGCCTGATCATCGACAGGGTGAATATTATAAACGACTATGTCCTCTGGTAAAAATGAATTCATTTTTTGAATCAAAGAATTTTTGTCAAAGTCTGCTTCATAGTCAAAATGAGCAAACATTTGCTTAGCGTGAACTCCAGCATCTGTGCGACCTGCACCTATTAATTCTATAGGTGTACGCAAAAGTGTAGAAATAGCTCTTGTGAGTGTTTCTTGTACTGTTTTCGCGTTAGGTTGTAATTGCCAGCCGTGATAATGTGTTCCGTTGTAAGAAAATTCTAAAAAATATCTCAAAATAAATCTATTGTTTTTTACAAAGAGCAAATATACTTCAAAATCACGAGTAGGTTGTTTATGTTATTATAAAATTAGAAATAAGGTAGGGGTGCAAAACTTTTATAGCACTGTAATAAAATTAGACGATACCCAGCCTCTGATATTTTGTGACTCATTGTGAATAGCATGTTGAGTATAATTTGTTGATAGTTGTTGAGATTCGACTTCTACATAATACCATTTGCGTTCTTCACTATAGCGTTCACCTAAGATCTTAATTTTTGAATTTTTCTTTAACTTTCCGAAAAGGTTGTCTGAGAAGTAATTGTAGAAATCATCGCTATCTGGATATTTATTTTCTACTGAAGGATAAATGCGAAGGTTGTATGCTTCGTTCTGAACTATTCCCCATGACGTGTTCTGTATTAACTCGCTATATTGGATGTCTGATTCAGGAATGTCAAGGTTTGCTATTGCGTAATTTTCTTTGACCGTTGCGCCTTCTTCATTTAACTCAAGAACTACATTTCCCATTAATGGGCTTTCACCACAACAGCTTGTTTCTGTATAAGTAATCGTATGGAAACGAGGAGATAGATAAAAATTGTTAAAGTAACTCGTTGTCACAAGGGTATAGTTTTCTTCATACTTGTCGTAGTAAAATAAGAAAAAACAATCTTGTTCTCCATAAGCTAATATATAGAGTAGGTCCTTTTTAGATTTTGTGATTCGAGTATACGTTTTAGTGTAACCTGCCATATAGCTATCTCCTACAAGCTCATCAAAATAACGATCAATATCTTTTTCATTTTTAAAGGTGTATTCTGCTATTCTCGTCTGGTAATGCTCATCATAGAAGGTGTTTATTTGGGCATTAGAAGGTATGTAAGAGAAAATAAAGAGAAGTGTAAGCCAGATAAAATGTCCTGTTTTCATATTTTTTGACTTAAAGGTAGTGAAAAAAAGGAAAATGATTTACCATTAATTGTTTGATAGTAGGTGGATTAGAACTGTACTATTTCTTTGTTTTCGTTATAAGTAGTTAGGTGTCGATAGCATAGTGATAGAAAGTTGATAGGATAGTGGTCGCATCTTTTTAGCACAAAAGTATGCGACCACTATGGCATCACTATGCGACCACCATGCGACCACTTCCTATATTGTTCTAATATAGTTTGTCTCGTCCTAATATAGCTGTACAGCTATTGTTTATAATCCTGCTTTTAACTGTACATTTGGTTTTATAATCCTATTATAACTATACAGGTACTTGTTGTTCTTTTTTGTTGGTATAGTAATTCTTCTATCTCTTATTGGTATTTAAAACTGTACAGTTTTTTCAGGACGGGTCATGTATGTGATTTTTTAAAACAATAATGTTTATTTTTACCCAAACTGTGATAACATACAATCACAGTGATTAACTAATTAACCTAACTATAATTATATAAGAATGAAGAAATTATTCGTGTTATTGGGCTTGTTTGTTGGCTCACTTGGATATGCACAAGATTTTAATCAGTATTTTGAAGATAAGACACTGCGTTTAGATTATGTATTTGGAGGAAATAGCGAAAGGCAATTTATTTTATTAGATGAGTTAATTTCTTTGCCTTCATGGGCTGGGCGTACACATAATTTAGGAGAGAATGCCTTAAAGGGAAATGGACAAGTACGCGTATATGATGAAAAGACCAATACGTTGATCTATACGAACAGTTTTAGTACACTATTCCAAGAGTGGTTATCTACAGAGGAGGCACAGAAGACTACTAAGAGCTTCGAGAATGTGTTTTTAGTTCCGTATCCAAAAAGTAATGTGCGCATTGAGTTGGTGTTGTTCGATGCAGATGGCAAGGAAAAAGACAAGTTAGTGCACCAGGTGGATCCTACAGATATATTAATCCATGCAAAGGGAGCTAAGGATGTGACTAAACATGAATATGTACACAGAGCCAAGGATAATTCAAAAGCGATTAATGTTGCCTTTGTAGCAGAAGGGTTTAAAGAAGAAGAAATGGGCAAGTTTATGGATGCTGTGAAGGTTTCTATTGAGCAATTAGTTGCCCACAAACCATTTGATAAGTTTGCAGATAACTTCAATTTCATTGCAGTTCAGAGTGTTTCAAAGGATTCAGGGGTAAGTGTTCCACGAGAAGGAGACTGGAAGAAAACGGCTATAGAGTCTAACTTTGATACTTTTTATTCGGAGCGTTATTTGACGACGAATAGAATTAAGAAGTTACACGATGTATTAGCGGGGATTCCCTATGAGCACATTATTATTTTGGCTAACACAGATGTATATGGTGGAGGTGGAATTTACAACTCATATACTTTGACAACGACGGGACACAAAGATTTTAAACCTGTAGTAGTACACGAGTTTGGTCATAGTTTTGCGGGTTTAGCCGATGAGTATTTTTATCCAAATGACGTATTGAGTGATTTGATTTCCAATCAGACAGAACCTTGGGAACAGAATATTACTACATTAGTTGATTTCGATAGCAAGTGGAAAAAGATGTTGAAGAAAGGAACGCCAATTCCAACTTTAGAAAAGGACAATAAAAAATTCCCTTTAGGGGTGTACGAAGGGTTAGAAGGGCGCAAGATTTACAAAGGGACACTTGATTGTAGAATGAAGACAAATCAGTATCCTGAGTTCTGCCCTGTTTGTCAGCATGCAATAGAAGAATTAATTTTGTTTTATACAGAGTAATAAAGGTATAACCTCTCTTTAAGGGAGGTTGTTTTTTTGTAAAAATAATAAAGGTGAAAAAAATATTATTATTATCAGATACACATAGTTGTGTGGATGAGCATATTTTGAAGTATGTGAGAGAAGCTGATGAGGTTTGGCATGCAGGTGATATAGGTGACCTGTCAGTCACTGATGCAATCAAAGCGCTAAAGCCATTAAAAGGAGTCTATGGCAATATAGATGACAAAGAAGCAAGGCTTGAATTTCCAGAAGAAAACATCTTTGATTGTGAGGGCATGAAGGTGTATATGATTCACATTGGAGGGTATCCTGGGAAGTATCGATCAAATGTAAAGGCGACTATTATGCGTGAGAAGCCAGATATCTATATTTGTGGACATTCACATATCTTAAAAGTGCAATATGATCAGATGTACCAAGTGTTGCATATGAATCCAGGTGCGGCGGGAATAAGTGGTTTTCATCAAGTAAGGACGATGTTGCGTTTTGAAATTGACAAAGGGAAAATTAGCAATTTAGAAATTGTAGAATGGCCTAAAAACAAAAAAGCCGAACTTCTTTAAGTTCGGCTTTTTTAACGCACTAATAAACTAAGATGTTAGGTTTATCGTAAGCGATCTACAGATTTTACAAGATCTTCATCCTTCTTGATGGCTCTGTTGGCTAATACAAGCAACAGGATAGAAACAATAGGGAGGAACATCCCAATACCTTTCTCTGAAATAGCTTCTGCTACTTCTCCAGATACAGTTAGAGAGCGGAATACAAATAATCCTAATAGTAAAACGTTTAATATCATATTAAGTCGATTCATCATGAATTGACGTTTTCTATTTTTATAACCAAGTAAGCTGATGATACTCAAAGCAGCACTAATCCCAAAAAGGATTGCCGTGATAGGGCTGTGTCCAACCATTATCGTTTCATTTAGGCCGTTTGTCCATAATGGAATGAATAATGATAAGATTCCCATTATAACAAAAACAAGTAATAAATAAATGCTTTGAATTCTTTGTATCATAACTTTGTCCGCTTAGGAATTACAAAAATAACGTTTCTTTTTTATTAAAACCTATTGTTTTTTAAAATTAATTCGTAATATTGCATTAGTTCTGCCGTAAGTTCTTCATAATACGGCAATTCTATGAATAAAATTTCCATTCTTATTTAAAGAACACAACTCAATTTATTTTTATAATCTATAAACATTTATATGTTTGACATTTCCGAATTACAAAAGTTGAAGGTTTCAGAACTTCAAGACATTGTTAAAAAATTCAATATTGCAGGTACTTCTGGTTTAAAAAAAGATTTACTAATCGGGAAGATTCTTGAGCATCAAACTACAAATGCTCCAAAAGAAAAAGCAACCGCATCAAAAAGTGAGGCTTCAAAAGTCACAGAGAAAAAAGCAATTAAGAAAGAGAATAATGAAGGAGTAGCAGATAAGGTTAAAGAATCTGTGAAAGCTGCAATGAAGGTAGTAGTTGCAAAAGAGAAGGAACAAGTAAAAGAAAAAGGCAAAAGACCTCGTATAGAATCTACACCGAAAGTTGAAGCTAATGCTGGACAAGTTGCAGAGGCTACAACTCAAGCTGATAACAGAGGAGATGGGCAGCAGCGCAAGAAAGTAGCTGAGACAAGAGAAGGAAATTCTGATTCTCTGAAAGAGAAAACAGGAGAGAATAGAAATCAGCCTAAGGAAAACAGAAGGGACTTTGGAAAGAAAAAAGGGGACAATCGCGATAATCGTAGAGATAATCAAAGACGCGATAATCGTCCACAAAACCAGTCTAATCAAGCTACTTCAAAAGAGAGTGAGTCAACTCAAATAGAAACTACTTCAAAAGAAACTTTTGTATCAAACGAGAATGTTCAAGCTCAAAGTCATGTAGATGCTGGAGTTGAACAAGAACAAAAGAAACAAAATACCAATCAAAATAAGAACAATCAGCAAAACCACAACAATAACAAAAAGAATAATTACAGAGAACCGGATTATGAGTTTGATGGAATTATTGAGAGTGAAGGGGTGTTAGAAATGATGCCTGATGGTTATGGATTTTTGCGTTCAGCTGATTATAACTATTTATCATCACCTGATGATATCTACTTATCACAATCCCAAATTAGATTATTTGGTCTAAAAACAGGAGATACTGTTAAAGGTGTAGTTCGCCCTCCGAAAGAAGGAGAGAAGTTTTTCCCACTGGTAAAAGTTGTAAAAATTAACGGACATGATCCTCAAGCTGTTCGAGATAGAGTATCGTTTGAGCACTTAACTCCGCTATTTCCAGATGAAAAATTCAATCTGGATGCAAAGCGCAGTACGGTATCTACTCGTCTTATGGATATGTTTTCACCTATTGGTAAAGGGCAACGTGGTATGATCGTAGCTCAACCAAAAACAGGTAAGACTATGTTGTTAAAAGACGTGGCAAATGCCATTGCGGCCAATCACCCTGAAGCGTATCTAATCGTTCTTTTAATTGACGAACGTCCAGAGGAGGTAACAGATATGCAACGCAGTGTAAATGCAGAGGTAATTGCCTCTACATTTGATGAGCCAGCAGAACGCCATGTGAAAGTAGCTAATATCGTTTTAGAAAAAGCTAAGCGATTAGTAGAATGTGGTCATGATGTAGTGATACTTTTAGACTCTATTACACGTTTGGCAAGGGCTTATAATACTGTTCAGCCAGCTTCTGGTAAAGTGTTGAGTGGAGGGGTAGATGCCAACGCTCTACAAAAGCCAAAACGCTTCTTTGGAGCTGCTCGTAATATTGAGAACGGTGGTTCATTGAGTATTATAGCAACTGCTTTAGTTGATACGGGATCTAAAATGGATGAGGTTATCTTTGAAGAATTTAAAGGAACGGGTAATATGGAGTTGCAGTTGGATCGCAAGCTTGCAAATAAGCGCATTTTCCCTGCGATCGACATTACTTCTTCTTCTACGCGTAGAGATGACTTGTTATTAGAACCAGGTGCACTACAACGCTTATGGGCTGTTAGAAAGTATATTGATGATATGAACTCGGTCGAAGCGATGACATCTATTATTGACAATGTGAAGAAAACAGATAATAATGAAGAATTCCTAAAAACATTGAACGGATAATTCATTATACATCATATGAATAAAGAGAGAATAAATACAAGTGTGTTTATTCTCTCTTTTTGTATAATAGATATTTAATTTTTTAGATGGAATGTTAAAAAACTTTTGTGTCTTTATATAATTTGAGTAATTTCGATGCTATAATGAGAGAATAAGAAGCGAAGAAATGAATGATATCATTGTGTTTATTGGGGTTGTTTTGATTGCTTTTTTTGTTGTCAAGAGGTTTGTTACTATTAAGCGATTTAATAGTACAGAGGAGTATTTAGAATATAAGAAGGAGAAGGAGGAGGAGGATTTTTTGGAAGATGATGAAGAATGGGACGATGAATTAATCGATAAAAAGAGTTTTAATTTTCTATTTGTCGGTGCTATTGCAACCATTTTATTTTTGTTTTTTGGTTTATTTACGGGAAATACCATTTACTTCATCTTAATTTTATTTGTGATCACTGCTATTTTGTATTTGTACTATATGCCACCGAGCAATAAGTTTTAAGTTGTTTGGGATTTTTGATTGTGTTAAAAACAATAAAAACTATTTTTTTTTAAATTTATAAAATATTTAAAGTGAGAGTTTTAAAGGAATGAGAAGGAAATACTTTATATTTTTTTAGATTTATAGTTTGTATTTATAGAATAACGTTATATATTTGCACTCGCAATTAAGCAATAGGCCATGTGGCGCAACTGAATAGCGCATCTGATTACGGCTCAGAAGGTTGCAGGTTTGAATCCTGCCATGGTCACAAAATTTAGTGAATAATATAAAATATTTCGGCCACGTGGCGCAACTGAATAGCGCATCTGATTACGGCTCAGAAGGTTGCAGGTTTGAATCCTGCCGTGGTCACGAAAAGCTCCTTTCTTAGGAGCTTTTTTTATTTCTATACTTTTGTTTAAAATTAATCAGGAGGTATGACAAGTAAAGAAAGTTATTTTAGTTTTTGGAAAAAATCCACCAATGAACACGGTGTCCATTCCCCTTTTGTGTTTTGTCTGTTGACAAAGGGATTGTATCCTAAAGATAATAGATGGCGTAAGTTCAAGAAGCGTCATGTTTTCTTTGATCGTATTTACCGTTATTTTAAACCCTCGACTTTGACTTATATTAATCCTACTTCGGATATTCTCGAAAGAGGTTATGAATATGTTGACTTTGCCTCTGTTCAAGGGAAGGTTGATTTAATTTTTATCGGACAAGGTAAGGGAGGAACTTCGATTTCTGATAGTTGTATCATTGATGCAATGCACAATGATTCTATTTTGATTATTGATAGGAGAGTAGATTGTGAAAGCACTGAGAAGTTGTGGAAAAGTATAGTAGAGGATGACAACTTCACTGTTACAATAGACTTTTACTATTTCGGTTTAGCATTTATAAGAAAAGAGCAGTTAAAACAGCACTTTGTACTTCGCATGTGATTTTTTACGCGATATATAGCGATAGTGTAGTTAAGGTTTCTTATTTTTATTACTTGTATGAATACTTGTGACAAGTAACAAGGCTTTAGCTATTTTAGTTTATGACAGAATACATTATCGATATTAAAGAAATAAAGCGCAATTTCAAACTTGGATCTGAAACCGTAAAAGTGCTAAAGGGAGTTAATCTTCAGATTAAACGAGGAGATTATGTCGCTTTGATGGGGCCTTCGGGATCAGGCAAGTCTACTTTGATGAATATCTTAGGTTGTCTTGATACTCCAACTTCAGGAGAATATACACTCAATGGCAAAGATGTAAGCTCGTTGGACGATGATCAATTAGCTGATATTAGGAATAAAGATATTGGCTTTGTCTTTCAAACCTTTAATTTACTGCCTCGTACCACTTCATTGGACAATGTGGCTTTGCCAATGGTCTATGCTGGAAAGTCAAAAGAAGAGCGATATGAACGCGCAAAAGAAGTACTGGGACAAGTAGGATTGGGCGATCGTATGGATCACCATTCGAATCAACTTTCAGGAGGGCAAAGACAGCGTGTAGCAGTTGCGAGGGCTTTGGTTAATCACCCCGCTATTATTTTAGCAGATGAACCTACGGGTAATTTAGATACGAAAACGTCAATTGAGATTATGAATCTTTTTGACGAGATTCATTCAAAGGGCAATACCGTAATTTTAGTAACCCATGAGGAGGATATTGCTGCTCATGCACATCGTATCATTCGCCTAAGAGATGGTTTAATTGAAAGTGATGACCGCATTAAATAGTTTTTTATTGTTAACTTGTACAGTTATTAAAAGATTAGACAACCCACAAATATATTTATGAAAGTATATACTAAAACAGGAGATAAAGGTACAACTGCACTTTTTGGTGGCACAAGAGTACCGAAACACCATATTAGAATAGAGAGTTACGGAACTGTAGACGAATTAAATTCACATATTGGTTTAATTCGCGATCAAGAGATGAATCAGTTGTACAAAGAAGTGTTGATAGAGATCCAAGATCGCTTATTCACAGTAGGGGCTATATTAGCTACTGATCCAGATAAAGCCATATTGAAGAACGGCAAGGAAAGATTGAATATTCCAAAGATATCAGAGGAAGATATAGCCTTGTTAGAGAATGAGATTGACAGAATGGAAGAATCTTTGCCTCCAATGACACATTTTGTTTTGCCAGGTGGGCATACTACGGTGTCATATTGTCATATAGCAAGATGTGTGTGTCGTAGAGCTGAGCGTTTGTCAGTACATTTGAATGAAATAGAAGCCGTAGATGAGTCAGTTTTGAAATACTTAAACCGACTTTCTGACTACCTTTTTGTGTTGGCACGAAAGTTGACTTTTGATTTACACGCGGAAGAAGTGAAGTGGATACCGAGAAAACAAGGTTAAAAGTTTTTTAAATATTCATAAAATAGCTTGAAAAAGCAGTTACGTTCTTATTATTGGATGAAATAAAATAAAAAACGCTTGTTAATTTCATAATAAAATTTATTTTTGCATTAAAATTAAAAACGGATTAGAGATGTATTGGACATTAGAATTAGCATCTTATTTAAGTGATGCACCTTGGCCGGCAACAAAGGATGAGCTTATTGACTATGCAATTAGAACAGGTGCTCCTCTAGAGGTAGTTGAAAATCTACAATCCATCGAGGATGAAGGTGAAATCTATGAGTCGATGGAAGAAATTTGGCCAGACTATCCAACTGACGAAGATTACCTTTGGAACGAGGATGAGTACTAGGAAAAAATAATAAAAAATGAAAAAAGCCTCAGTCAAGGCTTTTTTTTTGTTTAAACTTAGAAACTGAAAGTTATAATATTATAAACTATATAATTTATGAGTCTTATAAATACTATATTAAAGGTTTTTGTAGGTGATAAATCGGAGAGAGATATCAAAGCTATAAAGCCTATAATAGAAAAAATAAAAACCTACGAAGGTAGTTTAGCGAGCTTGTCGAATGATGAGCTAAGAGCTAAAACCATTTATTTTAAAGATATTATTCAGCAATCTCGTGCTGATCAAGATGCTAAGATTGCATCTTATCGCGAAGAGATTGAGAAGACACAAGATATCGATGCAAGAGAGTCTATTTATGCAAATATTGACTCATTAGAGAAAGAAGCATACAACAATACAGAAAAAGTATTGCTTGATATTTTGCCAGAGGCTTTTGCAGTAGTGAAAGAAACAGCACGTCGTTTCAAAGAAAATGAAGTGATTGAAGTAACTGCAACAGAGCAAGACAGAGAATTTGCATTGAGTAAAGAATATGTTACTATCGAAGGAGATAAGGCATATTGGGCAAATTCATGGAGTGCAGCTGGAAAGCAAGTTACTTGGGATATGATCCACTACGACGTTCAGTTAATTGGTGGTATTGTACTTCACGAGGGTAAAATTGCGGAGATGCAGACAGGGGAAGGTAAGACATTAGTAGCAACTTCTCCATTGTATTTGAATGCGCTTACAGGAAAAGGTGTACACCTTGTAACTGTGAATGACTACCTTGCTAAAAGGGATAGCCAGTGGAAAGCTCCTTTGTTTGAGTTCCACGGTATGACAGTGGATTGTATCGATAATCACCAACCTAACTCTCCAGGAAGACGCGCTGCTTATGCTGCGGATATTACTTATGGAACTAATAATGAGTTTGGTTTCGATTACCTTAGAGATAATATGGCACATACGCCAGACGAATTGGTACAAAGAGCTCATAACTTTGCTATTGTCGATGAGGTTGACTCGGTTTTAATTGACGATGCAAGAACGCCTTTGATTATTTCTGGACCTGTTCCTCAAGGAGATCGCCATGAGTTCAATGAACTTAAACCTGCAGTAGCTGGTTTGGTTGAGATTCAAAGAAAATTAGCAAATGGTTATTTAGCTGAAGCTCGTAAATTAATTCGCGAAGGAAATACAAAAGAGGGTGGATTTTTATTGTTGAGATCTTACCGCAGTTTACCTAAGAATAAGGCTTTAATCAAGTTTTTGAGTGAAGAAGGAGTTAAGCAAATTCTTCAGAAAACAGAAAACCATTATATGCAAGATAACAATAGAGAAATGCACGTTGTAGACGAGGCTCTATACTTTGTTATCGAAGAAAAGAATAATTCTGTTCAGTTGACTGATAATGGAATTAAATACTTATCTCAAGGAGGTGACGAAACTTTCTTTGTTCTTCCAGATATTGGAACTGAGATTGCAAAAATTGAAGCTTTAAAACTATCTAAAGAAGAAGAGGCAGAAGCTAAGGATAAATTATTCCAAGACTTTGGTGTAAAATCAGAGCGTATCCATACGTTAAGTCAGTTACTAAAAGCGTATACTTTGTTTGAAAAAGACACAGAGTATGTGGTAATGGATAATAAGATTATGATTGTTGACGAGCAAACGGGACGTATCATGGATGGTCGTCGTTACTCGGACGGGTTACACCAAGCTATTGAAGCAAAAGAAAATGTGAAAATTGAAGCGGCTACACAAACGTTTGCTACAATCACACTTCAAAACTACTTCCGTATGTACAATAAATTAGCAGGTATGACTGGTACGGCTACAACGGAGGCAGGAGAGTTTCTACAGATCTATAAGTTAGATGTAGTGGAAATTCCTACCAATAGAGGAATCGCTCGTGATGATAAAGAAGATAAGATTTACCGTTCAGTACGTGAGAAATTCAAAGCAGTCATTGACGATGTTGTTAAGTTATCACAAGAGGGAAGACCAGTACTTATTGGTACAACTTCAGTTGAGATTTCAGAGCTTTTAAGTAGATCTCTTAAGATGCGTGGAATTCAACACAATGTATTGAATGCAAAGTTACACAAGCAAGAGGCGCAAATTGTAGAAGAAGCAGGAAAACCTGGAATTGTTACAATTGCAACGAATATGGCAGGTCGTGGTACGGATATTAAATTATCACAAGAAGTTAAAGACCGTGGAGGTTTGGCAATTATTGGTACAGAGCGACATGATTCACGTCGTGTAGACCGTCAGTTAAGAGGTCGTGCAGGACGTCAAGGTGATCCAGGTAGTTCTCAGTTCTATGTGTCATTAGAAGATAATTTAATGCGTCTTTTCGGTTCAGAAAGAGTGGCTAAGATTATGGATAGAATGGGATTAGAGGATGGAGAAGTTATCCAACACTCTATGATGACCAAGTCAATCGAACGCGCACAGAAGAAAGTAGAGGAGAATAACTTCGGTATTCGTAAGCGTTTGTTAGAGTATGATGACGTGATGAATGCACAGCGTGAGGTTATCTATAAAAGAAGAAAGCACGCTTTATTCGGTGAGCGCTTAAAAGTAGATATTGCCAATATGATGTATGACTTATGTGAGCGTATCGTTGAGTCTAACAAAATGGCTAATGACTATAAAAACTTTGAGTTAGATATTATTCGCAACTTTGGAATTAATACCGTAGTTTCAGAAGATGATTTTAATAAATTAGATTTTGTAGCTATCGCGAACAAACAATACGATATTGTGTTTACAGCTTATCGTGATAAGTCTGCACGTAGTGCTGCTGAAGCTTTCAAAGTGATTAAGAACGTTTATGAGAATAACAGTGGAAGCTTTGAACGCATCGTTGTGCCATTTACAGATGGTATTAAGACTATCAACGTTGTAACTAATTTAGAAAAGGCTTATCAAACTGAAGGAGCTTCGTTAATTGAGGATTTTGAAAAGAATATTACTTTGACAATCTTAGATGAAGCATGGAAGAAACATTTGAGAAAAATGGATGAGCTTAAACAATCTGTGCAGTTAGCAGTACACGAGCAAAAAGACCCATTGTTGATCTATAAATTTGAGGCATTCGAATTGTTTAGAAAGACAATTGGAGAAATTGACTCTGAAGTTACT
>NZ_WSPP01000224.1:0-4320 GCF_009767705.1 Myroides sp. LoEW2-1
GAGCAGTTTTTTAACTGCTCTTTTTTTTGTTTATTGGTTTTGTTTCTTATGTATTGTTAAGGATAATGATATTTGTTTGGTAATATTTAGAAATAACTTAATTATAGTTGAATAGTTTATTTATTTGGAGTGCAGCTTTTATAATTTGGTCATTCAATCAATAACCAAATTAGAATCAATTATGAAGAAAATTTTTATGTTCATTTTCGTAGCGACTCTTGCTACGTTTGGAATATCATGTAGTAGTGATGATAACTCTACTGATGATAAGAAAGAGGAAAAACAATTAGTTTTAAAAGCAGACAAGCTTGAAGTAAAAGTAGGCGAAGCAGTTAATTTTTCTGCAGAGTTAGACAATAAAAAGATTGATGGAGTGAAGATCCTTATCAATGACCAACCTGGTAGTCTAAAACACGTGTTTAAAGAAGCAGGTACTTTTAAAGTTGTAGCAACAAAAGCAGGTTATCGCAATAGTAATCCAATTAATGTAGTGGTAACTGAAAATGCAAACAAGATTATTTTGAAAGCAGATAAATCTAAGGTTGAAGTTGGAGAAAAAGTTACTTTCACTGCACAAGCAGGAGGAGCTGACTTAAAGGATTTCAAGGTTAGTTTTGCTGATGGAACAGAGATAAACGGAACAAGCTGGATAGCTGATAAAGCAGGAAGCTTTAAGTTCTTTGCATTCAAAGAAGGCTTAGAAAATTCTGATAATGTTGAAATTACAGTAACAGGGAAACCGATTGACTTGAAGTTAACTTTAGTTACTAATCCAAATGAGGTGTTTGCTGGTAAACCGTTTACTTTATCTATCGTTACGGGTAATACACCTGTTAAAGATGCGGTGTTACACGTGGATGGTGAGGCTCTTGATATCTTGTCTGATGATAATGGAGAGTTCAATCTTTATGGGCCTGCAGGAACAGTTACTTTTAGTGCAGAGTTTGAAGGAAGTTTTAGCAACGGTGTTGAGGTGACTATTAAGGAGGCTGAAAAAGTAGAAGCTAAAGGAAAAGGATCTTTTGAATTTAATGGTGCTACTCATCAAATTGAAGATAGCTATTTAGTGTTTTTTGGATTAGAGTATGCTGATGAGTCAAAAACAGAAGTAGTTGCTAGATGGCAAGTAGAAGTTGGATCTGGGGATTTGGCTGCAGTCTATGTATTCAAAACGCCAGCTAAGAAAGTATCTGAAGGTTCATACTCACCAGACTTACCAAATGCTACAAATACAACTCCTCTTATTGCTGGAGTAATTAGAAATGGTAGTACTATTGGAGTTAGTAATTTGGATATGAAGTTTAAATTTGATGCTCAAGTAAATGCTAAGAACCTTTTTGAAGGTCATTACAAAGGAACTACTGCTCCAATGAATGATAAGCCATTCAGCATTGAATATGAAGGAGAGAGTTACTTTTTTGATGCTTCTGAGAATAGTGCTAACAAAACAAGGTCTACAAGTCGATTTGTTGGGGCAAATCAGAAAGTTAAGTCAAATATGATCTCAAAATTTGATAGAACAATTAGAACTTTTGTGAAGTAATAGTACATATTTTAATTATGCTGCCTCCACTCTTTTGAGTGGAGGTTTTTTTGTTTTGAATTTACACTTAAAATGTTTGAAATCTTCTTGAAATTGTTCTTTCGCAATTGAATTGTTTTAGTTGTTTCAGTTCTCCTTTTATAATTTGCTTATTCAACCAAAAGTCAAATTAATAGATTATGAAGAAAATTTTTATGTTTATTGCTGTAGCAACTTTGGCTACATTCGGGTTATCTTGCAGTAGTGATGATAACTCCAAAGAGGAGAAAAAGGATGAAAAACAACTGGTATTAAAAGCTGATAAAACGGCTGTTACAGTCGGAGAAACCGTAAAGTTTTCGGTGCTTATTGACAATAAGGCTGTTGATGGTGCTAAGATTACCATAAATGGTGAAACAATTGGGGAAGAGCATGTTTTTAAAAAAGCGGGAACTTTTGTTGTAGTTGCTAAGAAAAAAGGCTTCTTGGATAGTGCCTCGGTTACAATCAACGTAACAGACTCAAATGGCAAGAAACAACTTGAACTATCAACAGATGCTTCTGAGATTAAGATAGGGGAAGAAGTGTCGTTCTTTGTGAGAGAAAACGGTGTTCAAGTAAAGGATTTTAAAATTAAATCACTGCAAGGTAAAACTGTTGATAACAATAAATGGATCGCAGATGAAGCTGGTGAGTTTAAGTTTATAGCAACGAAGGAAGGTTATATAGATTCAAAGGAAGTAGTTGTTAGAGTTACGGAGAATGAGCAACCAGAGTTTGAAAGTTTTGTTACTTTAGGTAGTAAGACATATGAGTTGAGTTACGGACTATATGGTGTTGCTTGTTATGAAGATGGAAAGACGGCAGAAGGAAAACCTAATTATGTAAAAGCTATTTACACGTTAAAAGATGGTCGAAAAGTTTTTAGATATGTTTACCAAATGTACAAAGGTCAGAATACTGATGAAGATTATGATAACGCTTGGGAAGAAGGTGGTGTGATTCAAGGAATGGTTTTTTATATAGAGGCTAAAAACCAAGAATCTTCCCCTTTGAATACTCTTGCGTCTGAATGGTTATGGGGAGATATGTACACTATAATAGATGGAGATATAGATTATACAGATCCAGATGATAGTTCTGATTTATATGTAGGATATGATGTGAGTGAAGACGGTGTGTTTTCTGTAGGAATTGGTTCAACAGGTACTTACACTTCACCAAGTATGACTAAATTTAATGTGAACTATTCTGGTGTATTAGAGGGAGCTTATGTGTTTATTGTATCAAAACCAAGCACAAATAGTATAACAAATATTAAAGCTAAAGGACCTAAAGGAAACCTTAGAGCAATTAAATAATCAGTTTATTAATTGAATTAGAAAGAGATAACTTCCATACAGGTTATCTCTTTTTTTAGTTGATTATTGTAATTAATTAGCAATATATAATTGATTTGATGTAGGTTCGGATATAATAAGTATTGTTATTTTGTAAACAACCATTCATTGAATAAAAAGATTTGATTATGAAAAAAATACTCTCATTGATACTAATTGCTTTAGTGTGTTTTATGACTGTATCGTGTAGTAGCGATGATAGTAATGATGATAATACTACTAATGAAATTCAGTTGATCATACAAGCAAGTAATTACAATGTTAAAGTTGGAGAATCCGTTGTTTTTACAGTAAAAGCAAATGATAAGAAAGTTAATGATGCAAAGATTTATATGGATCATCAGGAGATTGGTTATACAAAGATATTTGATAAACCTGGTCGGTATAATGTCATAGCAAAAAGAGAGGGAATGATTGATTCTGAGTTGATTACAGTTGTTGTTTTAGATGTTGATACTCCAGCAGTTAATTTCATCTCAGTAGGCAGTAAGACTTATAATATAGTGTCATCATTCACAAGACTTTATGCAGAGACTGTACAATACGAAGGAGAGAATTTAGTTCGAGTATACGAACTTGAAACGAGTACTGGTCTTGTAAAGTTCTGTAGGTATGTCGTTGAAGTTCGAACTTCTGATTTTGAGGTAAATAGTGATAAATCTATTAAAGGGGCTTTATCTCGTATATATAAAATTGTACTTCAAAATGAAGATAGCAATGAGTTAATTTACCCTGGTGTTTCTGGTGCAGAGGAAATCGATATCAATGGGTTCATTGTGTCTGAATCAGGAAATGTTGAGTTTAAGGATGATGCAATTGAATTGTTAGAAATTAAATTAAAAGCATTTAGAGATGAGTCAGGCGAAGTCAGTATTGATATTAAAGCAGCGGACAATAGTGTGAACTACGCAGGTAGTATTTCTTCTATGTATGCTATTGATACTTCTAAGGATGATCGCTCAAAGCATTTGAAAGGCAATACTTCACTCACTGAATTTAGTTTCGACGAGCAGTTATCCTGTATCCCTGTTTTAAGCAAGGGAAAATAGATTTTAAGAGATATTGTTAGTAGTAATAAGGTGTTATCTAAAGAGTCTTTTCAGGCTCTTTTTTTAGTATCGTTATTTAAAATATTTGGCGATTTATTTACTTAATAATTGAGTGTTTTTGAGAATATAATAATGTAAGTAGCTGATTTTATTATTAGTTGTGTAAGATTTTAAATGGAGGAGTTATTGCCTTTTTTTGTAAGAAGTAAGTGTTTGTTATGAGGTATAAAACAAGCAATAATAAAGAGTAAATACAAATGAATTATTTTACATTTTCTTTTACCAATGTTTGATTAATTTAAAAATTCAAAGAAAGCAGTACGAGTAAGCATTTCTATTGGGTTTAGAA
>NZ_WSPP01000225.1:0-4437 GCF_009767705.1 Myroides sp. LoEW2-1
GTGCTAACTCCCCTATTAAATCATATTACCAAGTTTCATCAATTGTTTGGCAGTATTTTATTTCTAATAGAAAAAAGTATATTAAATAATTTTAATGCAAATTAACTGAGCGTTATATCAATAATTGCATACAATTTGATATATTTGGTACGAAATTCAATCAGTTTAATTATGAAAAAAGTAATTTTAGGTTTATCTGTTGTTGCTTTAGGTTTAACTTCTTGTGGTACACAACAAAAAATCGCAGATTTAGAAGCTAAGAACAAAGAAATACAAGATTTGTTAAATACTTGTACAGTTAAGTTAAATTCAACTATTGCTGAAAAACAAGCTTTAGCTAACCAAGTAGATTATTTAAAAAAGAATACATCTGACTTAATTAGCAATGTTGGTAACTTGACAATGTTATCTTCTAAAGGAGCAGAAAATCTTGAAAAATCATTAGAGAGTTTAAAAGAGAAAGATCTTAAAATCTCTCGTTTACAAGATGCTATCACGAAAAAAGATTCTGTGACATTAGCATTAGTTAGAAGTGTTAAGAAAGAAGTTGGATTTGATGATCCAGATATCCAAGTGAACGTAGAAAAAGGAGTTGTTTATATTTCAATTGCGGATAAATTATTATTCAAAACAGCAAGTTGGGATGTAAATACAAATGCTAAAAACGTTTTGGCAAAAGTAGCTAAAATCGCACAAAGCAAACCTGAGTTCGAAGTAATGGTAGAAGGGCACACTGATAATGTGCCAATTAAGAACGCTAATATGCGTGACAACTGGGACTTGAGTGTTAAGCGTGCTGCTTCTATTGTTCAAGTTTTACAAAAAGACTTTAATATCGCACCTGAAAGATTAGTTGCTGCTGGACGTGGAGAATACCAACCTCTAGTAGAGAACGATTCAAACGATAACAAAGCAAGAAATAGAAGAACAAGAATTGTTCTATTACCGAAAATTGATCAATTCTATGATATGATCGAGAAAGAAATGAAAGATTTAGCTAAACAATAAATCTTAACTAAACCACCTTTTAAAGGTGGTTTTTTTATTTTACAACAAACTACCAAGTACTGATTAGGATAAAAGCTATTGACCTTTAACTTTTAGCTTATTAATCAACTGCATGCTATTGCATTTAAAAATTACCTCTCTCCCAAATATGCTCAATGCATAGGTTTTTTCTATAAAATCATTCTTTGTATTATAAATTTCACTAAATTTAGAATATAACATACCAAAATCAAATATTGCAACATGAATAATTCTATTCCTCAAAACTTTAATAACTTCGATATAATTGGAGATATACATGGACATAGCAACGATTTAAAAAAACTCCTATCCGCTCTTGGATATTCAATAAAAAACAACACCTATCAACATCCTGAAAGAAAAGTTCTCTTTTTAGGAGATTATATAGATCGAGGAGTTAATGTGGTAGAAGTATTAGAAATAGTAAAGAATATGGTAGAGAGCGGCAATGCCATTGCATTAATGGGAAATCACGAGTACAATGCTATTTGCTACAATACGTTATCTTCACAAGGTACATATCTACGAGAACACAGCAAAAAGAACTTTAATCAACACGCAATCACTATGGCTGCCTTTATGCAATATCCACAATTGTATAAAATGTATATAGATTGGTTCAAGACTCTACCACTCTTTTATGAGAATGATTCTTTCCGAGCTGTACACGCTTGTTGGGATACAGAAAACATAGAATATCTTAAAAGCCAACTGACAAATAATTGCCTTACTACAGACCTACTTGAAGAATCAAGCTTAGAAGGCACCGAGTTACACAAAGCTGTATATGAAACATTAAAGGGAAAAGAAATTACCCTCCCTAAAAACCAAACTTTTATTGATAAAGACGGAGTTCTAAGAACTGAATTTCGAATTAAATGGTGGCAAATACCTGCCGAATCAACCTATCAAGCTATAAGTGCATTACCAATTAGAGATCTGCCTGCAGATGATTTTGACAGCTCGAAGATTAACTTTTACAGCAAAGAAGATAAGCCCGTTTTCTTTGGTCATTATTGGATGAAATTACAAGCAAACCAACGAGCGAGAATACTAAGTGAAAATAGCTGTTGCTTAGATTACAGCGTAGCTAAAGAAGGCAGTTTAGTTTGCTACAGATATAGTGGAGAACAAAAATTAGATTCAAAACAAATTAATTACATAAAGTAAAAAAGAGACAAAGATGCTATACTTCTATATTTAGCATCTTTTCTTTTTTCTAATTCTCTACTATAAACTAACTTTACCACTTAAAAACATTCTTATGTGGAAGTACTATGCTTTATTATCTGCTATTTTTGCTGCCTTAACGGCTATATTATCTAAATTAGGTGTAAAGGGAGTCAATGGCAATATTGCAACCGCAATTCGAACTACAGTGGTTCTCTTTCTTGCCTGGGGTATTGTATTATTTACAACTGAACTCAAAAGCTTTAAAGAATTATCCAAACAAAACTTATACTTCTTAATCGCCTCTGGATTAGCCACAGGGTTATCGTGGATATTCTACTTCAAAGCATTAGAAACAGGAGAAGTTTCAAAGGTCGCTCCAATAGATAAATTAAGCATTGTATTTGTCATGATTATCTCTTTTATTTTCTTAAAAGAACCAATGGATCTAAAAACAATACTTGGAGGCACACTCATTTTTGCTGGAGCACTTGTATTAATTCTATAGTATCTTAAGATAACAACTCATTCTATTAAACAGGATTTTCAATCAACTTCAATAGGTAGTTCTTCAATTTTCTGAATACCTGTTCGCTGCACTAACATTCTAAACCTTCTATAAGCAACCTGATCCAGGTTCTTAAACTGTACAATCACATTAAGATAGTAGACTTTATCCGCTAAGACCATTTCTACTTGACCTTTTGAACTAAGCTCACTTAATGTATAACCCGTAATATGAGGATTATCCATACGTTGGGCAATACGAGTTATATTAAAATTCACAATGTCATTGATTCCTTCAAAAGAATACGTTTCTTCTTTCATTGCATTTATATTATCCAACCTTACTTTCTTTCTATACAGGATAATTTTTTCGTTGTGTATCTTATTTTCAACTTCCAAGAGAGCCGAACGACTGCGTATATTCAATACCTCCTCAGGTACCTTATCGTCCGTTATAAAGTCAACAGCCTCTTTGATCCATCCCACTTTCTCATCCTTGATACTAATTGCCGTTTTGTGATCAAAGTACTTTCCACCAAGCTTACCTGCAAAATAAAAGCGCATTAACTCCTTTATCCTGTCCTTTAGAATATAAGATATAACCAACGCTACAAACAAAGGCATAGTAAAATTCCCGTATTTCTGCTGGAAAGAAAAAGCAACAATAGTAGCAAATATCATCGATGTTCCTGCAGCCAAACTATAGTAAATTTGCTGAACTAATACCCCATCACCATCTCTCTTCTTTGTGGAGTTTAGTATTAAATCGGATTCTATGTACTTATTAAGCATCAAATGCCTATAAATAACTTTCTGATTATTCTCTTTATCACCCTGTATTAAGTCAACATAGCCATTCTTAGCCATATACTCCTTCTCTGTAAGGATTAAATCCTTTAGATAAATTATAAGGTCAGAGAACTGGTTTTTAAAACTCGCTTCTAAGTAATTAAGCAATAAAAATGAATGCTGAAGTATAGCATATGATAAAAACTCATCGCTAAAATTAAAATAGTTATAAACTTGTTCTTCTTCTTGTCTATAGGAGATAATATCTCTTAGTTGACGAAATTTTGTGCGAATTTCTTCAATGCTATCAATAAACAACTGAACTTTCTCTTTCATAAGATTAAGATCGTTAGCTTGTTTTACTTCACTAATAAAGTCCCGTATAGCACTTCTAAAGATAGCCATAAACATTTTCAACTGAAACTCATACTCGTAAAGATTACCTTCCTTCTTTTCAATATCTAACGTTTGACATAACGCAAGCATTGCAGCTCGAAGATTATTATACGGTATAGCACCTTTGTTGACAATCTCCTCCAATCGATAAATCGGCGTGATAAACCTCACTTTTGACTTCACATCTGAATAAAATTGATTCTTAGAATATGTAGAAGAATTTATATCTAAGCTATTTGGAATAAAAATCCATGAATTAATATCAAACTCACTAAACTTTTCATTCTCATCAATTGAGAACTTAGTCTTCATTTCTAAGGAGAATGAATTTCTAATATATGTTTCTATATCTACCATAATCACATACAATCAAATTATAAACAAACAGAATTAATCTATTAAATATCAATACCAAAAGTAGTTAAAACAAGTAAATTAGACTATAAATAGCGTAATTAATAACAACATTATAGAAAATGACTATTTATGTCATTTAATTTCTTCTAACCAATTATACTACTATTCGCATATTATACATAAAATAAT
>NZ_WSPP01000226.1:0-2407 GCF_009767705.1 Myroides sp. LoEW2-1
ATCAAAAATAGCGTAAACGAGATTATAACATTCATAATCATTTATTTTTTTGTTAGAACAAATGTCCTTTAAAGTATAGAGATACTCAAAACATAACTACTGAGTTGTGGAATTTAAAGGATGAGTTGTAAATTGCCCCTCATTTTTATAAAAATCTGAAAGTCAAACCCCTGAGTATTACATAAAAAAACAAAGCGAAAAAGGGACTCTTTTATTCTAAAAAAATGAATAATAAGTTTAAATTTGCCATCTAATTCACATTACAATTATGGTATATAAATTTAGAGTAATCCTTGATACAGAAGAAGATATTTTTAGAGATATAGCTATTTTAGAAGACGACTCTCTGGAAGATTTACACAATGCTATTGTAAATGCATTTGGTTTTGACGGAATGGAGGCAGCTTCATTTTACGCCTGTGATGATCAATGGACTCAACTTGAAGAGGAGATTTCATTATTTGATATAGGAGAAGATCACTCAGCAAAAACAATGAGTTCTACTCCAATCAATAGCGTATTGAGTGAGAATCAAACAAAAATCATCTATGTATATGATTTCTTGAATATGTTTACCTTCTTTGTAGAGTTAGGAGCGATTGAAGAAGAAGAACCTGGAAATGCATACCCTGAATTATTGTTCTCTCATGGTATACTACCTGATTCTATGCCGACTCAATCATTTACTGCAAATCCTGTTTCGAATGATGATATCTTTGGAGAATTTGACGATGACTTTGATGAAGAAGATTTCGATATGTTCGACGGAGATGACAACTTTGAGGACTTCGGGTACGAAGACAACTGGAACTAATCCGCTTTTGATTTAACTAAACCTTATATAAGGGATTTATAACCTTTTTATATTATTATTTGCCATGATTAACTTATTTAATGCTCACATAGAAACACTTTCTATCCATAGAGTTGGAAATAAAAGTAGAAGTGAAGCCTTCTTTTTATCAGAAGAACCATATAAACTTAATGATGAAATAGCTCCTTTGTTAAAAGAGTATTTCTTCAAACCTTTTAGAGAAAAAGAGGAGAGTTATTATCAATTTGCGCATGATGTTGATTTGGAATTTAATGAGATGTATAACTATGCAAGTGAATTATTCAATGCTCCATCAAGTGCTAAATCTCATGAAGTTTCTCAGAAAATAACAAAACACTTATTTGAGCAATCAAATCACCCACATATTAAAAATGGGGAAGTTTATGTTACTTACTTGACCAATGTATCTATAGACAACAATGTAGTTGATGCAATAGGGATATTTAAAAGTGAGATTAAAGCTGACTTCTTACAATTCCAAGAAAATGGTTCTAATTTAGAAATGATCCTACAACAGGGGATTAACTTAAATAAATTAGACAAAGGATGTATTATCTTCAATTACAAAAAAGAAGAAGGATACAAAATCTTGACTATTGACAGCAACAAATATGATGCACGTTATTGGTTAGAGCATTTCTTATCTGTAGATATCTTCCAAGACGAAGCATTCATGACTAAAAAATACTTGAAGTTCTGTCAAGATTTCGCTAAAGAAGTTGTACTTCCAGCAGAAGATAAAAAAGAAGAAGTAATGTTCATGAACCGTTCAGTGAACTACTTTGCAAAGAACGACGAGTTTGAAGAATCAAACTTCATCAATGAGGTAATTGAGAATCCTGACTTAGCTGCAGAGTTTAAAAACTACAAAGTAGATAAAGGAGAAAAATACAGTATTGAAGACATCAGCAACTTCCCAATCGCAAATAATGCAGTGACTGATGCTCGCAAGAAAATCAAGAACATCATTAATCTTGATACGAATATTCAAATCAAGCTTGACTTTATCAATCCTGAGAGTGCAGATAAGTTTGTCGAAAAAGGATGGGATGAAGAAAAACAAATGTACTACTACTTAGTTTACTTCAACAAAGAACAAAAAGCGTAATTATATACATAAGGCTATTCACACAAAGAATAGCCTTTTATTGTTAAATACCGACCATATCATGAGAGAATTTGAATACATACTTATATCAGAAAATTCCTTTGAGAACAATGATTTAATCAACTCTAACATTTCTGTTATCAATTATTTACGAGCATCTGAAGTCAATGATGACGAACTCCATCCTGACGGGTTTACAAGCTATTGTGTGGACTATTTTCACACTATATTGAAAGACCAAGGTCTTGCTAAGTTTATTCACGAAAGCAAATGGGAATTAGAATTAATTGAAATTATAGAAGCTGGCTTAGAAGCTATCGGCAATACTGAGTACTTGGAATATTTCCAGAAACAAATGCGCAAAATCAAACTTTTCAGTAAAGTTAAACTGGCTAAATTCTTAGACTCTAAATTTGAAAGTCAAAAAGACATTGCTCTATTACTCGAAGATAACTCTTTCAAGG
>NZ_WSPP01000227.1:0-2041 GCF_009767705.1 Myroides sp. LoEW2-1
TCTCATAGGTATTGAACGAAAGAGTAATTGAACTTACAGAATTTAGCCCAAAAGACTTTTGGGGGCCACAAGATATTCATTTAGACTTACTTAAAAAGCTCTATCCAAAAATCAAAATAGTTGCTCGTGGCGGAATCATAAAAATATTTGGAGACCCAGAAATTTTAGATGAATTTGAAAAGCGATTTGACAGACTCATCAAGTATTTTGCAAGATACAATAGAATTGATGAAAATGCAATTGAACGAATCGTCATGGACAATGGACCACAGATTATGAATCCTGCTGATGACATCTTAGTTCATGGTGTATCAGGCAAGCTAATCAAAGCGTTAACCCCTAATCAACAAAAACTCGTCAAGTTTGTAGAGAAAAATGACATGGTATTTGCCATTGGACCTGCTGGTACAGGAAAAACCTATACAGGTGTCGCTCTTGCCGTAAGAGCCCTAAAAAACAAAGAAGTAAAGCGAATTATTCTAACTCGCCCTGCTGTAGAAGCTGGAGAAAACTTAGGTTTCTTACCTGGTGACATGAAAGATAAGCTTGATCCTTATATGCAACCCCTTTATGATGCATTACGAGACATGCTTCCTCCTCAAACCTTAGATGATTACATACTCAAAGGCGTAATTCAAATTGCTCCATTAGCTTTTATGCGTGGCCGTACATTAGACAATGCTTTTGTTATCTTAGATGAAGCTCAAAACACTACGCACTCACAAATGAAAATGTTTTTAACTCGAATGGGAAAAAGTGCTAAATTCATCATCACTGGAGATCCTGGTCAAATCGACTTACCGAGAAAAGTATCGTCTGGGTTAAAAGAGGCGTTATACATTCTAAAAGACGTCGAGGGCATAGGGATTTTGTACTTAGACGACAAGGACATTGTCAGACATCGCTTAGTGAAAAAGATTGTCGATGCCTATAGAAAAAGTGAAGAAAGACCAGATCAAATGTCTTTTGAAGAACTAAAGAAGATGGAAACAAAACAGTAAAATACAAAAAAGGGAAACTTAATAAGTCTCCCTTTTATTTTGTATTTCATCACCCTATTAAAGGCTTTAATTACATCCCATAAACATCGCGTAAAAAAGTCAATTTTTGAACTGCCCCTTCATACAACATTAAATAATCGCCTTTTATCTCATAGCGATCACAATTATCCAATACAGCGAGTAACTCTTTCTCTTTTTGATACATCTCAGTTACATATTCTGGCGATAAGATTATTTTAAAAAAAACAGAATCACCTTCACATCTTAAATCCCCATAAATCATATGATTACCGCCACTGCCTGAAAAACTTCTTGTATTAATATCAATGCAAATCAACGGTATCTGATTTATACCCAATTCTTCCACTCTCTTTCCTTCGTATGACTGAAAAATCCAGTTACCCGAAAGTGAATTGTCATACAAATAATGACCAAAACAAGCGAAGTCAACAGAGTCATCTTGCAATTCTTGCTTTTTCACTAAACTTACAGCTACTGAATGATCAAAACGTCCATCTAGAAAATCACGAGCTGTCTCGTCTTCATAGATCACAATTTCTATTTCCTCGTGTTTTGTTGAAGACTTATAAACACGGCTCTCTCCCTCTATCAAAGGTTCAACAAATGGAAAGATAATCTTTTGATTGGGCTTAGAACTTGAATATACTATACCTTTTTTACTTATTGCAATGGCTTGCAATGAATCTTGAGCTACAGCTTTAAAAAATGTTCCATCCAAATCATTCTTATTCAGTAAATCCATTTGTTTAGATGTACTGTCCTTACTATTTTTTTCTCTTGACTGCTCCATCCCACAAGATGGAAACAGAGAAACTGTCAACGCCAAAATCATAATTTCCCTTTTATTTACAACTTTAAGAATCAAAGGCTATACCAAAAAAATACATTATCGACTAATTAACATTTTTTAAGTTAACATTTACCTCCTAAAACTGCATTATTCCTAACTTTACCTTCTTAAAAAAAACGTTGCAAAGATACGACTATAATAAAAAAGTATATAATACTTTATATTAATA
>NZ_WSPP01000228.1:0-3354 GCF_009767705.1 Myroides sp. LoEW2-1
TAAAATCATTTTTACAAACTCAATATAGTTTTCCACGGTTATTATTTATTATTACAAAGATCTGTAGTTTTTAATTCACACACAACTTTTGAGATTGATCCGTTCTTATCCACAACGAAATGACGTTTAAATTATCGAGATGTGTCTTTGTCCTTACAAATTGGAAATTTTTCAGTACCAAAGACCACTCGTTTTTCTCCCCAAGGTCGCAAAATGGGTAAAGAGAAAAAGTATTAATTACCAGAATATATAAAGCAAAAAAGCTAGAGTACAAAATTACATGTACTCTAGCTTTTTCTTATATCCAATGATAGGATTTATCTTTTCTGTTTTGATAACAAAGCATATCTTCTTTTCTAAGTTCTGGAAAAAATCTAATTGCTCTTTCAATAGCGTAATTAGGTAAGAACTTAATCTCCTTACATATTGTAAGAAGCACTTTTTCTTTGCTATACAGCCGAACAATTTCATCTATTTCACTCTGATCGCCACGTTCAATTACACGTACTATAATGGGAATGTATGCTTTCTGATAATCAAGCTTATTAATGTCAGTATCCCAAAATAATTGAGTTCCTAAAGTTGAAATATCAGTTAGTTTTTGTTCTTTTTTCATATTATAAATATAGTGATTTAATGGAGGTTAAGCAACTATTTATCTGCGTATTCCTCTTTTTCTAACATGTTGGTCTATTTTTTTATCGGGTTCTAAATCGAATTTAAAAGAGGGATTTGCAACAGCTTTTTCTAAACGTTCTTTCATTCTATCCCAATTACTTTCTTTTCCATGTATCAAGGTAACCTCAAAATCTCGATAGATATTCTCATAAAAAGTTAATGCATAGGATGCTAATGCTGTATTACCATTATACTTGTTTTTATAAGCATCTAAATAGGTTTGCAAAGGATTGTGCTCTAAAAGAAAATACATATCAACAAAGTCTTTGATACGTGTTCCGCTTTGAAAAATAGCATGAAGTTTCATTGCTCCAATATCTTCTAAAGAAGCTAATCGTACATTGTCTATATGCAATACTTCTTTTTGTAAAGGATATTTATGTGCAATAATATCTACTTTAACTCGATTGATATCCATTAAAATAGTATTATTAAACATTTCCTTTACATTGGCATTAAGTTTTTGCTTTAAATGTTGTGATATCGATTTATAATCAAAATCTTTGGTCGAAAATAGGTCTATATCAATACTAATTCGATGACCTATTTGCAGGCTTAATGCTGTTCCTCCTACAAGAATAAAATCTTGTAACTTTTCATCTTTCATAAGTCTTTGAAGTAATTCCCAAAGCTCATTAATAACGGTTTGTTTATATAACATAATTAAAAAATTTTCAGAAAAGTATTCCTGAAAACCTCCTATATTATGTATTGGCTTAATGAGGTTCTATTTGTCTTTATAAGTCACAAAAAAAAGCCTAACCATAGGTTAAACTTTCATATATTTATTAATAATCTATTTACTTCGTTTGAATCAACTTCTCTAAACGAGTCATCATTTCGTCTTTCTCTTTAAGCATACGCTCATACAAAGCAATCTTTTCTTCATGAAGTTGAACAATTTTATCAATAGGGTTGTTATTAAAAACTGGACTATAATTTATCAAACCTTGTGTACCATGAAATGTACTTGATATTATATTAATCGCTTGCTCTTCATCAAAGTTCTCAATTGCTTCTACAGGTATTTTTAGCACCTTAGAGATCTGTTGTAATAAAGTATTATCAATGACCTCTTTCTGTTCAAGTAGAGATATCTTCTTTTGATTCCAATCATCTCCTAAATCAAAAGCAAGAACCTCTTGTTTGATTCCAAGCATTTCTCTAAAACGCTTTACATTTCTTCCTTGGTGTATTTTATGTTCCATAATTAATAGCTGAGTTAAGAAGGCTCAAAGATAAAGCCAATGATTTAAAAAGATTGAATTGTAAAGTTATAAAATAATCGGTAAGATATCCCAATATGAGAATATTATAGTTGTTTAATAGGAAATTCATAGCAAAATAGACCTTGAAACTGCCAAAAACAGAGTATCATCTGTTTTGATTGTAGTTTAGTTGTTTAACCAAAAAAATAACTATCATGGAAAGTCAAATTACAAAAGACGATTTAAGATTGTTTGCTCAAACAATCATTGGAGAGTTAAAAGATCTATTAGTCAAGCAAAACAAAGAAACTTCTCTTGATTGGGTAAAGGCTAAAGTAGCAAGACAATTACTAAGTATCTCACCAGCCTCGCTACAAACTCTTAGAATCAATGGTAAATTGCAGTATCGCAAAATACTTGGTTCGTATTACTACAACAGAAAAGAGATAGAGAACCTATTTAGTAAGTAGAAGATAGCTTCTACTTACTAAATAGGTTGAAAATTGACTCCTTTAAATTCCTTGCTTGCAAATACAACAGTTGAATTGTTAGAAAGTGTAGAGAATTTAAGGGAGTTTTTATTATCCATTTAATTGATTAATAAAATTAGTTAGTTGGGTTAATTTATCAGGGGTTAGGCTTTTTAAATTCTCTAGTAAATCTGTGTAATTATCAGTTTGTTTATTTGCTTTTCCGTCAAGCTTATCTTTTAATATCTGCATTTCAGTTTTAATAGACTCTTCTTCTGTTAGAGCGTATTCCTCTGTTTGTTTAACAGAGTGATGTCCTAACATTTCTTTGACTACGTGAATAGGTACGCCATTACCAAGAGTTACAGTACTTCCAAAAGTTCTTCTAGCTTTATGGGTGTTTAACTCACTTATCTCACATAGTGAAGCAATTTCTTTTAAGTACTCATTCATCTTTTGATTAGAACGAACTGGAAGAACGATATCTTTACCAATACAATCAGGATGATTTTTATACTTTTCCATTATCTCTATTGCTTTTGGAAGTAGAGGGATAGTTATATTCGCATCTGTTTTTTGTCTGTTGGTTCTAATCCACAGATTGCCCTCCTCATCTTTAGTAATATCGCTTTTCTTTAGTTGAAACACATTGATATAAGCAAGACCAGTATAACACTGAAATACAAATACATCTCTTACAGTACTTACTCTATCATTTTGAAACTCTTTGTTCTCTAAAATAGATAGCTCTTGTTTGCTTAATGGTTTCTTATTGAGCTTCGTCTTTTTAGGTTTGTATTGTACAAAAGGATTAGAAGATATTATTCCCTTCGCAACAGCCCGTAAAACAATCTTCTTGAAGTTTGATATATACTTTATAGCGGTATTGTTAGAACACTGGATATCCAAACGAAATCTGGACAATTAGTTAAGCAGCTTTATTACTATTTATTATTTGATTAAATTCGTTGATTGTCTGGTAGTTTAAGTAGGAGTGT
>NZ_WSPP01000229.1:0-219 GCF_009767705.1 Myroides sp. LoEW2-1
CTTGCACAAGCCTCTACATAAGTATATTGACTAGCGCCTAGAGTGGCTACAAAAACTTCTACTTTACTAATATTTCCTGTTTGTGGGCATACAATTTCTAATCTCTTCCCTGCATAGTCAATGAATAGCTTTTCACCTGCTTTATGCTCAATAGGTACATAACCTTTTCCTTGAGCACACCAATTACTATAAGCCTCACAAAACCTACTATATTGGACC
>NZ_WSPP01000026.1:0-1697 GCF_009767705.1 Myroides sp. LoEW2-1
TGAGAGTACATAATTTCTTGTTTGCTCATCTCTTTATTATTTCAAGCAAACTTACTTCTTTACATTATATTATGAAATATGCACTTGCTCGGGCGGATACTTTACTACTGTCATCTGGAGAATTAATGATTAAACCAGCAAGATGATCTAGGTGGCCATGAGTTATAAAATAACCTTTGATATAATTCTGTAAGATGTTTTCAGTTGTATCATCAAATGTATTGTATTCAATTGTTTTGTTTATTCCTGCTCGTATCGTGCCTGCATCTAAGGAAATATAGCTCTTGCTATTTTCTATACCTATTAAATATGAGGATAGATTACTTTCAATCCCTCCACCATATACACCTAAGGGAATAATTTCAAGTTTTTGTGAATAAGTGAGTGTGCTAATTAAAATAAATATACTCAATAATATTTTTTTCATTGTGATTGTTTTTTTACAAAAGTAGAGATTATTTGTCTTTCTATGCGTGATTTAACAAGATGTTTCGGTTGCTCTCTGTAGCTTTGACCTTGTATTTAAAAGGAAAAAGGTGTAGAGTAGCAATGGGTTTATTGTACTTTACACCTTATATATTGGTAAATCTTGTAAGATCATTATTCGTATCATTTGTAATTAGCTGTTAATTACTTTCTCAACCCTCGAAATTGTATCAGATTTGTTTAAAGTTAATCTTACTATACTGTCTGCTTTAGCTAGTAAATCGTGTGGTACATTAGGCTCAAGAGTGATTATATCTCCTTCTTTTAAGTTATATCGCTCACTGTTTACACCAAAATCAATGTTGCCCTTTATAATATGTACAACTATGGGGAACTTTGTTTTGTGTTCTTTCATCTCTTGTCCACTTTTAAAAGCGATTCGTATCTCTTTTGTCGCTGCGTTGTCAATCAATATAGCTATCGCTGGTTTACTATCGCCATAAGTTAGGTTCTCTAAAATATTCGCTTTATCCATAACTCTTATTTTTAAATTCTATATAAAGTTAGTGAATTACTTTGTGGTATTTAGTTGTTTATTTAATTATGTTAGTGGTAGTTGTGAAAGATTTAATGGACCTTATAAGGTATGAGAATACTAATAGTAGAATAAGATGTTAGTTTAGATGTGTACTATACTATATATAGTATAAAGAATCTTGTTAAAGGAATTAAATGCATTATTACTGGTGTAAGTAAGGTAGGGAAGGAGTGTGATATCAGAAATACTAAAAAAAGTTTCACTTGTAACGTGTATCATAATAGGTAGTTATCGTTACTCCGAAAAAAACCTTTAAAAAAAGGCGTTATAAAGTTTGGAAGTAGCGTAAAAGATACTACTTTTACATCCGCATTAGAGAAGTAATAACAACTCTAGAGGTAGATGCTCCTAAATATAAAGAAAGCAGCAAAGAAGAATTAATAACTTTGAAAAGCTTTAAAAACTTTAACAAAATAAAGTTTGGATAAGTGAAAGATAAGGTATTATCTTTGCGGTCCGCTTCAGTAAACACTGTGGTTTGCAAGAAAAAAAGAAAAAGAAATTTTTCGAAAAAAGTTTTGCGAGATTAAAAAATAGTTTTACTTTTGCACTCGCTTTGAAACACAAGTGAAAAAAACAAGAAGAATACGTTCTAAGACATATTGGACAACAGCATACAAAAAGAGAGTAAGGCAAGTCGAAAGATTTGAATTAACGCGCTAATCGAAAATAT
>NZ_WSPP01000230.1:0-1535 GCF_009767705.1 Myroides sp. LoEW2-1
CTAGAAAATCCTACCTGTTTTGGTAGGATTACTATATAAGGTTTGTACCAAAAGTGGTAGGATTAGTAATATTCTATTTCTGTTGTAAACTAGAAAATCCTATGGACTTGGTAACTTAGCCTGGACATTAAGTTAAGCATAAAAACTTATCTTTGAATTATGAAAAGAATTAGAAAGGCCTACGATGCTGCATTTAAGCAGCAAGCCGTTGAACTGGCTAAGGAAAGAACAAACAAATCAGAATTGGCTCGTGAGCTTGGAATCAGACCTACATTATTGTATAAATGGTGTAAAGAAGCTCAAGAGTTAGGCGATGCTAGTTTTCCAGGCAATGGGAAACAAAAACTTACTCCAGAACAAGCAAGAATTAAAGAGTTAGAGAAGAAGTTAGCAGCTGTCGAATTAGAGCATGAAATATTAAAAAAAGCAATCGGCATTTTCTCAAAGACCGGCAAATGATTTACATGTTCATATTTGATCATGAACATGAATTTCCGATTGGGATTATGTGTAAGGTTTTAGAGGTAAGTAGAAGTGGTTATTATCATTGGAAACGGTCTCCTGTTAATAAAAGACAACAAGCCAAAGCAAATCTAAAACGTGTTATTACAGAAGTTTATCTAGAATTTAAACAGCGTTATGGCAGTCCTCGTCTTACAATAGAACTCAATGCACGAGGATATAAGATATCAAAACCTACCGTTGCTAAGTATATGAAAGAGTTAGGATTACGTAGTAAAGTAGCTCGACGATATAGAATAACCACAGACTCTGAACACAATTATTTAGTGGTTGATAATATTTTAGATAGACAATTTAAACAAACTGAACCAGGGAAAGCCTGGGTGTCTGACATTACTTATATCGCTGTTAAAGAAGGGTTTATTTACCTAACTACAATAATAGATTTATATGATAGAAAGGTTATTGGATGGAGTTTGAGTAAAGATATGTCAACAGAAAACACCACCTTAGCAGCCTTTAAAATGGCTAAAAAGAACAGAGCTTTTGAAGAAGGACTAATTTTCCATTCTGACCAAGGAGTACAATATGCAAACTACAAATTTGCCAACTACCTGAAGTCATTTAAGGTTGTTAGAAGTATGAGTAGAAAAGCAAATTGTTGGGATAATGCCGTAGCGGAAAGCTTCTTTAAATCCTTAAAAGTGGAGATGGTTTATGGAAATTTACAACTAAGTACAAAGAAAATGGAGTCTAAAGTCTTTGAATATATCGAAATGTGGTATAATAAAAGACGCAGACACTCCTACTTAAACTACCAGACAATCAACGAATTTAATCAAATAATAAATAGTAATAAAGCTGCTTAACTAATTGTCCAGATTTCGTTTGGATATCCACTACCTGTTTTGGTAGGATTACTATATAAGGTTTGTACCAAAAGTGGTAGGATTAGTAATATTCTATTTCTGTTGTAAACTAGAAAATCCTACCTGTTTTGGTAGGATTACTATATAAGGTTTGTACCAAAAGTGGTAGGATTAGTAATATTCTATTTCTGTTGTAAACTAGAA
>NZ_WSPP01000231.1:0-11386 GCF_009767705.1 Myroides sp. LoEW2-1
ATTATGAAAGGATTAAATACTGTTTTCGCATTGGCAATTACTGCTGTTATGTTCGTATCTTGTGGAGATAAAAAACAAGATGCAAAAGTTACTCCAGAAGGAGCACAAACAGAAGCTACAACTGATAAAAAAGAGACAGTTAGAGTTTTGATTACAGGAGATGATCAAATGAAGTTTAACAAAACTGAAATTAAAGTTCCTGTTGGAAAAACAATTAAACTAACTCTTAAGCACGTTGGGAAAATGGACAAAGCTGTAATGGGACATAACTGGGTATTATTAAAACCAGGAACTGATCTTACTGCATTTGCAACTGAAGGTGCACAATCACCTGATACAGATTATATCCCAGCTAGTGGAAAAGACAACGTAGTTGCTCATACAAAAACTTTAGGTGGAGGTGAGTCAGATACAATTGAATTCACTATTACTGAAGCTGGTACTTATGATTTCTTATGTTCATTCCCTGCTCACTTCGCAATGATGCAAGGTAAATTAATTGCTGAATAAGATTTTATAATCACAATATTAAAAGCTGTACGAAATCGTACAGCTTTTTTTTATTCAAAAAAAAACACAGTCATCTTTTTCTGACTCGTTGTTTATTATTTAGAACTATTGTAAATTTGTGCAACTCAAATTAGCATATTTAAAAAAAATGAAAAAAATTGTATTGACTTTAGCGGTTATCGCTACGTTATCATTGACATCATGTGGTAACAAAAATGCTGACAAAGCAACAACTACAACAGAGCAAGAGGTTACAACACCAGCTGCTGATGCGATCAACTACAACGTTGTAGCTGCTGACTCAAAAATTGACTGGGTTGGTGGAAAAATATCTGGTGACAATCACACAGGTACAATTACTTTAAAAGAAGGAAAAGTATTCGTAAAAGAAGGAAAAGTTACTAATGGTACTTTTGTTCTTGACATGAATACTATCAATGTAACTGATATTACAGATCCTGATGGAAAAGCTGGATTAGAAGCTCACTTAAAAGGGAGTGCTGAAGAAAAAGCAGACCACTTCTTTAACGTAGGAAAATACCCAACTGCAACTTTTGAATTAACTTCTATTGCAGAAGAAAATGGAAAACAAATGGTTACTGGAAACTTGACTGTGAAAGAAGCTACTAATGCAATTACTTTCCCTGCTACGGTAACTGTAACTGATAATGATGTTACTATCGTTTCTGAAGAGTTTGCTATTGATAGAACTAAATGGGGAGTTAACTTTAACTCAGGTTCAATCGTTAAAGATTTAGCTGGAGATAAAATTATCAACGACGAAATCAAAATTAAAATTTCTACTAAAGCAACTAAATAATCTATTTGCTTTATAGTATTTAATTAAAATATAGGTTATATAGCATAACCTCACTTTGACAGGGAGCCTATTGGTTCCCTGTTTCTTTTTACACTTGCTACAAGTCCGATAGAATGACGAACATGAAAACAAATAACAATCCCTCCCTTTTAGACTTCTATTTCATTTAATCTTCCTTTTTACCTCCCTATTCCTAAAAGAAATAAGTATCTTTGTGTAATACATAAAATAATCATACTGTAAAAAAAACATGGAACAATTTGATATAGTGATAGTAGGCGGAGGACCGATTGGTATAGCTTGCGGACTAGAAGCAAAAAAACAAGGGTTATCATACCTTATTGTTGAAAAAGGCTGTATAGTTAACTCACTGTATTATTATCCTGTCAATATGCAGTTCTTTTCTTCAGCTGATTTGCTCGAATTAGACAATATACCCTTTATCTCTACAGAGAAAAAACCACGACGCAATGAAGCTTTAGAATACTATAGAAGAGTTGCGACATCGAATGAGTTAAAGATTAATTTATTTGAAACTGTTATCGATGCTAAAAAAGATGAAAGTGATCACTTTGTCATAACGACGAATAAAGCAAACTACAAGGCGAGTAATGTCATTATTGCAACTGGTTTTTACGACATCCCTAATTTACTTCATATCAAAGGAGAAGATTTACCTAAAGTTACGCATTACTACAATGATCCCCATTTTTATGCAGGTATGGATGTGGTAGTGGTAGGAGCAAGTAACTCCTCTGTTGATGCAGCTTTAGAGTGCTACCGTAAAGGAGCAAATGTCACTATGGTTATTCGAGATGGAGAAATTAGTTCCCATGTTAAATACTGGGTAAAACCAGATATAGAAAACAGAATAAAAGAAGGAAGTATCAAAGCTTTATTCAATAGTAACCTTACTGAAATAAAGGAAGATAGTGTCCTTGTAAATACTCCAAATGGAGATATCACACTAAAAAATGATTTTGTGTTAGCCCTTACTGGCTACAAGCCAAATTTTGATTTCCTAAAGCAATTGGGAATAGAAATTGCCAATACAGAATCACTTACACCAATTTATAACCCTGAGACAATGGAAACGAACATACCTAACCTGTACTTAGCAGGTGTAGTATGTGGTGGACTTAATACACATACTTGGTTCATTGAAAATTCAAGAGAACACGCTCTACACATTATAAGCCACGTTATCTCAAAGTATCGATTTAGCAGCAGCAATTATCGATATTAGGATTTACATTCCCTACATATCCCTTTAGCAACAATTTCAATATCATCTAATTGAAAACCTTGAGGTATTTCAATCTGAGGTATAGAAACTTGCGTCAAACAAATTGTCTTTTTGCAACTACTACAGACAAAATGTAAGTGAGTATCGTGATGACTATTAGCATCACACTCCTGAGAACACAAAGCATATTGAGTAACATTATTTGTGGTAATACTATGTAGCAATCCTTTGCTTTCAAAGGTTTTTACTGTTCTATAAATAGTTACGCGATCCGATTGCTCGAAGCTTGATTCAATATCTGCTAAGGAAACAGCGCCATTTTGTTGTTTCAAAAACTTTAAGATCAACAATCGCATAGCAGTTGGATTAATCTTTTTATCAGTGAGCTGTTTCTCTAATTTATCCATACTCATAACTTACTATTTAGTATTAGTACAAATATAAACAATGTTTCGCAAAGTGTCCTTTTCGGTAGCCTCGAGAAGCACATTAACATATTTTAAGCTAAATACAAATAATAAAAAATCAAATAATCGTACAACATATTCTATTATTTTAATAAATAAAAACATATATTTATTTTTTACTCATAATAGACACCAAATCATTAACAAAGTGAATAGTAAACTAATTGGAAGTACCTTAATCATTGCTGGAACAGCTATAGGAGGTGGAATGCTCGCAATGCCAATAATATCCTCAGGTGTTGGATTCTCAGGAATTACCTTAATCATGTTTTTTATATGGTTCGCCATGTGTTATACAGCAATTCTATTGGTAGATACCTATCGCGATCACTCACACGAAGATGGTCTAAACACAATGGTATTTAGATATTTAGGAAAAGCAGGGCAATATATCACAGGTTTTAGTATGCTCACGTTGATGTACGCACTTGTCTGTGCTTATATTGCAGGTGGTACTGATATTCTTCGATTGAATATCTCAAATTGGTTTGGAGTTAATCTCAGTCCCCAAGTAATAGCCATTGGCTTTACCATTGTTTTTGGGGGTATTGTGGGATTAGGAGCAAGAGTAGTAGACATCGCAACTAAATGGATATTTATGATTAAACTAATCTTCTTGCTTGTCGTTATCCTATTTATGTTTGGGTTTGTCAAAATAGAGAACTTAATGAGCCTTCCTATTGAAAGAGCATTAGTTTTCTCTTCCATACCTATTATATTCACCTCGTTTGGATTTCACATTGTCGTACCAAGTATGGTAAACTATTTAAATGGAGATACGAAATTGCTTAAAAAGGCATTCATATACGGAAGTATTTTACCCTTAATTGTGTATTTGTTTTGGCAAATATCAATCTTAGGAAGTGTAGATCAACAAACATTATACAGCGTTATCAATGAAAGCAAAGGACCTTCTGGAGTACTAAGAGCAGTAAAGAATGTGACTACATCCAAATGGGTTAATATTCCACTAAATATTTTCTTTGCGGCTGCTATATTAACCTCTTTTTTAGGAGTAGCATTGGCTTTATTTGATTACATCAAAGACTTGAGCAAAAAACAAGTGTTTGCAAATAATTCACTCGTAATTTACCTTATCACCTTTGTACCGCCTTTGTTATTTGTATTCTACTATCCTGATGGCTTTATTATTGCTTTAGGATACGCAGCCATATCAGTCGTGATCACTTCACTTTTCATTCCAGTACTTTTGTACATACAAGTAAAGCGACATCGAAAAGAAAAGATTACACTATTACAAAAAGTAGCCTTTTCATTCATTTTCCTATTTGGGGCTGGTATTTTAGTTATTCAAATACTAATGACTATGGGAATATTACCCATATTAGATTAACAAAATAGTACATCATCAACATTAATAAAACAAAATTTAAAAATGCAAAAAATTATCGGAAGCGTCCTTATTGTAGCAGGGACTACCATCGGCGCAGGAATGTTAGCAATGCCAATCATCTCAGCAAGTGTAGGTTTTACTTTTATGGCCTTTATCTTGTTCTGTATCTGGTTCGCGATGTTTTACACTTCGATACTTTTGGTTGATGTTTACAAATACAATTCTAAAGAAGATGGTCTAAATACATTGACATTCAAATACCTTGGCAATACTGGAGCAATTATTACTGCAATCAGCATGCTTACTTTAATGTATGCCTTGGTATCTGCCTATATTACAGGAGGAGGAGATATCCTTCGCACAAATTTAGAACTATGGCTCAACAGAGAAATATCTACCGAAGTATCCGCTATTTTATTTACTGTCATGTTTGGAGGTATTATTGCATTTGGTACAAGACTTGTCGATATAAGTACTAAAATAGTATTCTCAATTAAATTAATTTTTCTCTGCGTAGTAATAGGCTTATTACTCCCAAAAATAGAAGCTCAATACCTATTGCATAAACCTTCGAATGCAATACCCGTATTAGCTACTATTCCCGTAATTTTTACCAGTTTTGGATTCTATGTCGTTATACCTACACTCGTAAAATACTTGGATGGCAATCTAAAACAATTAAAGTGGGTGTTTTTTGTCGGTAGTATACTCCCTTTATTATTGTATTTGATTTGGGAGTTAACCATACTTGGAAACATTAATGAAGGAGTTTTTACAGAAATACTAAAAGAAAACACAAAGATAGAAGGGCTACTAAAAGCAATTCGCCAAATTGAAAACTCCAAAGTGATCAAGGTTGCTTTTAATATTTTTGCGGGAGCAGCTATACTAACTTCTTTCTGGGGAGTTGCAATGGCTCTAAAAGACTATATAAAGGATTTAGGGAAACACAAGCCGTTGATTAAAAACAATACAAGTGCGATTTTATTAACGTTTTTACCACCTATAGGATTTGCTTTGTTCTACCCTGATGGATTCATCGTTGCCTTGGGATATGCTTCTGTTTCTTTAGTTGTTTTAGCTTTAATAATGCCCATGTTAATCCTAAAGAAAGCACAGAAACAAGCTGGCGAAAAACAACCTTTCTCACAGAGAATAGCCTTCCTGTATTTGTGGTTGTTAACGGCTGTAATTATTATTCTACAGTTTTTGATGGTCATTAACGTAATTCCATCATATTAAGAATAGAAGATCATCATTCTTAAGTAACCGACTTAACCTAGATTAAGAAATTTCTAGTTTAAGTCGGTTTTTTATTCTATCAACTTCTAAACTAACTACTTTTACCACAAATAAAAAGTAAAGTACTATGCAAAAAGTTGTTTTGATCGGCGCTACTGGTTATGTAGGAAAAGCGATACTGAAAGAATTAGTTTATCGAAATATAGAAACTACCGCGATGGCGCGCAACATTGAAGCGATTGCTCAATCAAGTTTGCTTACTTTAAAATCTGTGGATGTAATGGAAACAGATAAACTAACAGAACTATTAAAAGGTGCTGATACAGTCATCAGTGCTTTTAATGCTGGTTGGACTAATCCAAACCTCTATGACGATTATATACAAGGTGCTACTTCTATTCACCAAGCAGTAAAAGATAGCCATACAAAAAGGTTAATAGTCATTGGTGGGGCTGGTACTTTATACATTAAACCAAATTTACAGTTGGTTAACTCAGCAGATTTTCCAGACGTTATAAAACCTGGAGCCTTAGCCGCTAAGGATTATTTCGAAAAAATATTAAGTCAAGAGGAATCCTTTAACTGGACTTATTGTAGTCCAGCAATAGAAATGAACCCCACAAACACAGGAGTGCGTACCGGTCGATTTAGATATGGTACAAATACGCCCGTATATGACAGCGAATGTAGAAGTAGAATATCTGTAGAAGATTTAGCTGTTGCAATTATAGATGAAGTAAACAACAAACAACTGCTCAATAGACAATTTACTATTGGATACTAACCTTCACCTTACAAGCCAAAAAAAGCCTTAAGAATTAGCCATTCTTAAGGCTTTTAATTTTATTTAATTGAAGAAAATGGGTACAGAAGTACACGCATACCCTCCTACTATTTTTCTAAAATATACCTCACAACTACCTCGGCTGAAGTCAAACCAAATAAAGCAGGCATCCAACTATTTGTCCCAAAAAAAGACTTTTTAAAATTCTTTCCATCAGTCATTTTCAAGCTACTTTCATCGGGTTTTTCCACAGAAAAAACAGCCTTAACCCCTGACGAAATACCTTCTTTCTTCAGGCGCTTTCTGATTTGTTTAGCTAAAGGACACACATCTGTTTTGCTTATGTCTTTCACAACCACTTTGTTCACCTGCATCTTTCCTCCTGCTCCCATAGCGCTAATAACCTTTACTTTTTTGCGTTTAGCTGCCAAAATGATATTTATCTTTGGAGTAATACTATCAATACAATCTAACACATAATCGAAATCCGAAGTAACTATTTCGTGTGCTCGCTCTGGAGAAATAAATTCTTCTATGCGCGTAAGATTTAATTCTGGATTGATATCCAAAAGGCGATCACCAACGATCTTTACTTTAGGTTGACCTACTGTAGAATGCAAAGCGGGCAATTGTCTATTGATATTAGTGATATCCACTGTATCTCCATCGACAATAGTCATACTACCAACTCCTGCTCTTGCTAAAAATTCTGCTGCAAATGATCCAACACCTCCTAATCCTACAACTAATACCTTTGCCTCTTTCAGTTTTTGTAAACCTTCTTCTTTAAAAAGTAATTCTGCTCTTTCTTGCCAAATCGCCATTAATTCTATTTATTAATCAGTCTATTGACTGTTGTTATCTATTAAATACTGTTCTATAATTCTGCTCTATTATCGTTTCTATATCTTTACATAACCTCTCGGCTACTTGATATACCTCAGCAATAGTCACTTCAGCAGCGTCATCTGTTTCTAAAAACAATCGCTCTTTGGGAACTTGCAAAAAAGTACTCTGTAAGCTCTCCTTGTCAATTAAATGCCTGCCAAAAGACAAATAAAAACCGTTTTTCCACAAACTTTCTGCTACTTCATGCTTCTTATTGAATCCGTGAATAATCAAAGGAACACTGATATTCAGCTGCTTCTTAATTGCAATAACCTCTTGAAAGGCTGAAACGACGTGCAAAATTACTGCTTTTTTATATTTTTCTGCAAGTAGTAACTGTCTCTTGAATACTTCAACTTGAATATTTAACGAAATATTCGCCTTTTTATCTAAACCACACTCTCCTATTGCTAAGCAGTTTACTCCTTGCAACTGCAATTCTAACAGCCTCAATTCTTCCTCTATATTATCCTCCTTAATATACCAAGGGTGGATACCTACCGAATAAGCAGGTAAAGACGTGTCTAAAGTTGTAGGATATTGATTAACAATCTCTATGCCTTCAACTTGTGCAGTTGCCCCATGTTTATGTACATTAATTTTCATAAGTGCGAAGATAAAAAAATGCCTCTAATTAGCTTGTGCTAATTAGAGGCATTTTATAGTTAAGAGATACAATGCTATTTTAATCCAGCTAAGCTGTGTTCAATAGTAGCTATTTTAGCTAAAGCATCTGCTTCTTTTTTTCTTTCATTCTCGATTACTTGTGCAGGAGCTCCATTTACAAACTTCTCGTTTGACAATTTCCCTTGTACAGATTTCAAGAATCCCTTTAAGTATTTCAACTCATCTTCTAACTTAGCGATTTCTTCCTCCAAGTTTACACTTCCTGTTACAGGAATAAAGTACTCGTTAGATTTTACGCGATATGATAGTGCTCCACTTACTTGTTCAGATACATACTCTATAGAAACAACGTTTCCTAATTTAGAGATGATACTATCGTAGTATGCTGACGTTTTATCATTGTTGATTACTTTTAAGTCTATCGTTTCTTTAAACGAAATATTCTTGTCTTTTCTAATAGTACGGATACCTGCAACAACTTCTGTAGCGAAATCAAACTCCTTAATCAAGTTTTCATCAAATGACGTCATCTCTGGCCATGCAGATACAACTAATGCATCAGCAGCATCTCGCTCTTTAATATGTTGCCAAATTTCTTCTGACAAGAATGGCATAAATGGATGTAACAATTTCAAGTTAGCTTCTAACAATTCGATAGTCTTCTCGAAAGTAGCTTTGTCGATTGGTTGTTGGTAACCTGGTTTGATCATTTCTAAGAACCAAGAACAGAAATCATCCCATACTAATTTATAGATGGTCATTAACGCATCCGAAATTCTATATTTAGAGAAGTGATCTTCTATCTCTACTAAAGCACTCTGTAACTTCGCTTCGTACCATGCTAATGATACTTTAGCAGATTCTGGTTGTGCTAATGTCTCAGACACTTCCCATCCTTTGATTAGACGGAATGCGTTCCACACTTTATTAGTGAAAGCTTTTCCTTGAGCACATAATTCCTCATCAAACATAATGTCATTTCCCGCAGAAGCAGATAATAACAGTCCTACACGAACACCGTCAGCTCCAAACTTGTCAATTAATCCTAAGGCATCAGGAGAGTTTCCTAATGATTTAGACATTTTTCGACGTTGTTTGTCCCTAACAATCCCCGTAAAATATACATTTGTAAATGGCTGTTTACCAGTGTACTCATATCCTGCCATGATCATACGCGCTACCCAGAAGAAAATAATATCCGGTCCAGTCACTAAATCATTTGTTGGATAATAGTAGTTGTATTCTTTGTTATCAGGATGATTAATTCCATTGAATACAGACATTGGCCATATCCAAGATGAGAACCAAGTATCTAATGCATCTTCATCTTGTTTTAGATCAGCCACAGTCATTGCTGAATTGCCCGATTTTACCTTAGCTAATTCTAAAGCAGCCTCAATTGTCTCAGCAACGACAAAGTCTTCTTTACCCGTTCCGTAATAAAAAGCAGGTATTTGATGTCCCCACCACAACTGACGAGAGATATTCCAATCGCGAATATTCTCTAACCAGCTTCTATATGTATTATTATATCTACTTGGATATAACTTAACATCCTCTGTTTCTAATACTGCCTCTAATGCAGGTTTTGCCAATTCTTCCATTTTAAGGAACCATTGATCCGAAAGCCTTGGCTCAATAACTGCTTTTGTACGTTCAGAAGTACCAACATTATTCACATAGTTCTCCACTTTGTCTAAAGCTCCGATAGACGCTAACTCAGCTTCGATTTCTTTGCGCACTACAAAGCGATCTTTACCTGCATAATGTAATCCTTGTTCATTCAGGGTTGCATTGGCATTAAAGATGTCGATAATTTCTAAATTATGTCTTTCACCTAAATCTTTATCATTTACATCGTGAGCAGGCGTCACCTTAAGACATCCTGTTCCGAATTCCATATCTACATACTCATCAAAGATGATAGGTACTACTCGATTACAAATCGGCACAATCGCTTTCTTTCCCTTAAGATGAGTATAACGCTCATCATTAGGGTTAATACAAATAGCTGAATCCCCTAAGATAGTTTCAGGACGAGTGGTAGCAATCACTAAATACTCACTACTACCTTCGATTTGATATTTAAGATGATAAAGCTTTCCTTGTCTTTCTTCGTAGATTACTTCCTCATCTGATAAAGTAGTCAAGGCTTCAGGATCCCAGTTCACCATACGGTAACCTCTATAGATCAAACCTTTATTATATAAATCAACAAATACTTTAATCACTTGTTCTGACATCTCAGGGTCCATTGTGAATTTAGTACGGTCCCAATCACATGAACAACCTAATTTCTTAAGCTGATCCAAGATTACTCCACCGTATTCTTCTTTCCACTCCCAAGCATGTGCTAAGAACTCCTCACGTGTTAAATCGTTTTTATTGATTCCCTGCTCTTTCAATTTTGCGACGACTTTTGCTTCAGTTGCAATAGAAGCGTGATCAGTTCCAGGAACCCAACAAGCGTTAAGCCCTTTTAAACGTGCACGACGTATTAATACATCTTGAATTGTGTTATTCAACATATGCCCCATGTGTAAAACTCCAGTTACGTTAGGTGGAGGGATTACAATTGTATAAGGCTCTCTGTGATCTGGTATTGACTGAAAATACTTATTCTCAAGCCAGTACTGGTACCACTTTTGCTCTACTTGCTTCGCGTCAAATTGTGCAGGAATACTCATTCTTTAAAAAAATTTACTTGTTTTAACGTTAAACACTTCTAAAAAAGTATAATGAATATTAAAATTCACTTGTAGTGAAAAATCACTAAACTTTTTTTTCCGTATCTTTGTATCAGCAAAAATAGTTATTACTCGTTAATAATAAAAAAATTACTCCTAAAATGAAGTATTATAATTATTAATTTGCTTGAATAACTATTTTATTTAATTTTAGTAAAACAAATATTAAAGAGACGTATAATGAAAAAATTTTTAGCAGTAGTAGTAATGGTACTTGCAAGTGCAGTTTCATTCGCACAAAAAGGACCAAAAATCGAATTTAAAGCTGAAAACAATACCATTGACTACGGAACAGTAGAAAGAGGAAAAGACAATGGTCTTAGAACTTTTGAGTTTACAAACACAGGTGATGAAGCATTAATCATTACTGATGTTCGTTCTACATGTGGATGTACAGTTCCTTCTAAACCAGCAGAACCAATCTTACCTGGTCAAAAAGGAAAAATCGATGTACAATACAACATGAATGTAGGCCGTATTAGCCGAACAATTACTGTAGAATCAAATGCAGTTAACTATGTAAATGGTGTAGTTCCCTTGAGAATTAAAGGAGAAGTTATCCCTGCAAAATAACCCGAGAAAACTTATTCTATTTTAATACAAAAAGAGGGTGTCCCAAAAGGTCACCCTCTTTTGTATTATATAAAACGTTACTTTTCTCTTAGATTAAAAGTTCTTGCAATTAAAACGAGTTTTAGACT
>NZ_WSPP01000232.1:0-1086 GCF_009767705.1 Myroides sp. LoEW2-1
CAATAATAGAAAGAAAAGGATATTGGGTTTTACCTGAAATAGGAATAACTATAAGTAATGATTTTGAAGAATTATTCTTTTTTAACAAAGAGTTGTTAAAATTCTGGATAATGATAAATAGACCAATTACAAGTTGGTAATAATAAAAGATCTAGCCATAATTAGCTAGGTCTTTTTTTTTTAACTTAAAACAAGTGTATAGTAGTTTAAAAAATGATACGATACACTGTTTTATCTTCGGAGAAGCCGTAGATACAGCTACAGGGCGTGTGACCAATACCAATACAGATATAGAGTTACAAGGGGCAATTCCTTCAGCGTAGAATAGGCATCAAAGGCAATATAAAAGCCAGTGACCGATACCAATGGGGACCGGGTAATCAGCTTCGCTCTATCATCAGTAATCTCACTCGCTCTAAGGTGGACTTCGAGTACGACCAGTGGGATAACCTGGTTAGTGGAACGTATAGCGGAGCTACTGAGCTTAAGACCATCTACAAGACACCTGATGCGGTGGAGGGCCGAACGTTAAGAAATAGTCCTGTGGACTATTTTAGTGATGGAGCCAGCAGGCGTGCGAGGGAAAACGAGAGTGCGAAGCAAGACGACAGAGTCTATGATACAGGTGGTAAGCTGATGAGTGATAAGCATCACTATTATTACTATGACAGCAAGGGGAACTTGATTTACAAGGAGTATAAAAAAGCTGACTTATTAGGCGCACTAGATAAGTACTACGTCCGCGAGCATCTAAAGGCTAAGCCTAAGGGCAGTGGTATCGGGTATATGTATAAGTGGTCAGTCAGCGGACAGCTTACTACTGTATTTAGTTCTAGCGGATTAGAGACGTATTACTATTATGATCCGCTGGGCAGGCGTATCGCTAAGACGCATAAGGGTGTCACTACCCGCTGGGTATGGGATGGCAATGTACCGCTACACGAGTGGCAACACCAGCATGCCTACCCTCGACTGATGCAGGTGAACGATACAGGTAAGCTGTGTAAGGTCACAGAACCTACGGATAGTATCACGACATGGTTGTACGAAGTAAATTCTTTTGTACCTTGTGGTAAGATTAAGGAT
>NZ_WSPP01000233.1:0-658 GCF_009767705.1 Myroides sp. LoEW2-1
AAATAGAGTTTAGTTAATTTTTTTGCTTTAGATTTTTTGTTATTCTTATACAATAGATATGCTATATAACCTATGACGAATAATAATAAAAATTGTATATCTGTATCCATAAATCTCTTTTAAAAGGCTTTGTTTAGTTTTTAAATAAATTTGATAACTAAGTAAACATATTAAAAATTTCTCTTTTACTTCTTTTTTGATTATTAAAAATTAAAACTCTCTTATACTCATTGTTAGAAATGGTCAAATTCTTAATATCTAATCGATGTAGATTTTCTAAATACAAATAAAGTACTCTATAAATTACTGAATCAGTGTTAGTCCCCCTTAAGAACTCAAACATCATTTTATTAAACACAGTTTCATTATCTTGATTAGTATTAATAGCCTTCTTAGATTCTATTAAGTCAGTTAATATCGCTGTAGTTAATAACACATCATTCTCTGCAATGATTTTGATAATATCTACTCTTTGTTGTTGAGTTAGAGACACCAAAAACTCTTGAATACATCGGTAGAAGTGTTTACTTTGTTTGGCTTCAGCATATTCTTGCATTGTATGCACCCGAGCAAGTACATCTTGTGAGATATAATTATTCTTCTACAACGTTTGAGTTTAATGTTTTATAGTTATGAGGATATAAATCTGTAATGTTCT
>NZ_WSPP01000234.1:0-212 GCF_009767705.1 Myroides sp. LoEW2-1
CGATGGTTATAGCGGATACAAAGCCTATGGAGCTAAGTCAGATGTAACGCATCTTGGTTGTTGGGCACATGCTCGTCGTGAGTTTGAAAGAGCTCTTGACAACAAAATCGCAAAAGCACAGCATGTACTTATAGAAATACAGAAACTATATGCTGTGGAAAAAAAGGCGAAGGAACAAAACTTAACACCTGATCAAATCAAAGAGCTTCGTC
>NZ_WSPP01000235.1:0-1732 GCF_009767705.1 Myroides sp. LoEW2-1
TTTAAGTAAACTGATATCTATTAACCCTTTTGAAAGTCTCTCTTCAATACTCGAGATATTAGCCTTATGTGTCTGTACATCTGCCCAGATAGTATCAACATCGCTAAGGTATTTTAATCCTTCTAATTTACTTTTATAATCTTTAAGTAAACTGATATCTATTAACCCTTTTGAAAGTCTCTCTTCAATACCTATAATATTAGTCTTATGTGTCTGTACATCTGTCCAGATAGTATCAACATCGCTAAGGTATTTTAATCCTTCTAATTTACTTTTATAATCTTTAAGTAAACTGATATCTATTAACCCTTTTGAAAGTCTCTCTTCAATACTCGAGATATTAGCCTTATGTGTCTGTACATCTGCCCAGATAGTATCAACATCAGAAAAATGCTTATTGCTCTCTAAATCCCTTTTTAATTCATCAATACGATTTAGTTGAGTTAGTTTGGCTTTAATATCATTTTCAAAAGAAACTAACTTATTATCAGTCTCTATTTTATTTTTTGTTAGTTTTTCTATTGTTAATTTTAAAACCTGTATCGTTCTAGTTATCTCTTTTTGAGCATTTAAAGCATCGTTTCCCGCTTTTCTAGCTTCTTCAGTTACTACTTCTAACTTGTCAATTGATAGATTAAAATACTTAATATATTCTTTATCTAGAATATCAAAAAAATTATATACAGCAGTAAACTGTTTATATGTATCTATATTTTCTTTATTTAACTGGAATATCAAACTTTGTATATCCGAAACAAATACATTCATATCTTCTCCTGTAACTTTGTGTGTTACACCATACCAAGATTTGCCATGTCTAAATGTACTTAAAGTTGGAGTTTGAGGAGTTTTATCTGCTATTTTTTGTACTGCTAGCTTTGCATTTTCTAATTTTTGTCTATTAGGCTTAATAGGGATTATATCACTCATATAATTACTGGTTCAATAAATTAAACAATTCATCAATATCTTCATCATTCTTGGTTTTTCCAATTTCTATTGACTTGTCCTCTTTTGACTGAACTTCAAAACGTTTATCTAACTCAGAATGTCTGCCATATATATTTATAGCCATTTGATTTTTATTTTGTTCCATATTCACTTTTGCAACGTCTTTCAACTTATCTTGTACTACTAATATCTGATTTCCTTTATCAATTTTCGCTTCTACTAATAAAGATTTCTTCTTCTTAGCTATCATTTTATCAATCAAATTAAGCGCAATTGCACCAATAATACCAGAACCTACAGCTCCAAAAAATATTCCTAACAGACTTGCTAAACTCCCTAAAAGTGGAATTGGAGCAGCAAGAAATGGTATCGTCATTAGTCCTTTTTCAATTCCTTCTCCTAAAACAATTGCTCCTCCTACTGTTAATCCTGCAATAATGATTTTAGATACTTCTAACATTAAAATACTCCTACTCTTTTTTCTATTAACTGGATGTTTAATATAATCTATAGCCTCTCTTAAAGATTTCCAACCTTGTTTTAAAAGCATCCATGCTTTTTTTATCAATCCCACGATAGGCCCAAGGATTGCAGTTGCTACTGTTGTAAGCAATGAATTACTAGACGTTTTTAAATGCTTTTTAAAATCTTTAAAAAAACTTTTAATTGCATTTTCTAAAGATTTTTTAAGGCTTTTCAAGCCTTTCTTTGCTGATTTAAACCATATAATTAATTTTTGTATAATAGTTTTACAGAGTTCAGCAAGCAAAGTCATTAAAAC
>NZ_WSPP01000236.1:0-6690 GCF_009767705.1 Myroides sp. LoEW2-1
GTAATTAATAAAATAGCTAATGATACATGTTACTAAATAACCGTACATCAAAATTTCAATACTCTTGTAATAAACTCCAATAACTAAGGATACAATATTGATTGCTTTCTTTATAATTTCAAGAACTAAAATTCTTCTAGTTTGATTAAATACTTTAAACAAAATCCGATTAAACATCTCTTGCATATAGAAAAAAGAAGCTAAAGCTAGAATTTTCATATAAAAATCTGCTGATAACCACTTTTCTCCATACAACAAGAATAATATTTCTTTAGAGTATAAGAAAATCCCCATACATATTACCCCTACAACAACAGTAAAAATACGGATAATGTTATTATACAGTTGATCAAATTTTTCTTTATCATCTTGTAAATTAGATAAAGCTGAAAAAACGACACCTAATGTGGTAGATTTAATTATACCCACAGGTATTTCGGATAATTTTTTGGCCTGAAAATAATATCCCGTTTGACCTAAACTAAAATACTTTCCTAAGATTAATTGATATATATTATCAAACCCCGTATTCAACAATGACGATAAGGTAGTATACAAACCAAAACCATATAATTCTTTGAAACTATCTTTACTAAACTTGTATACCGTTAGTCCTTGCTCTTTTATCCAAAAAATTATAGTAAGAAACAAAGAGTTCAGTATTTGCAATAAAATTAATGCCCAAACACCATAGCCAAATGCAGCAATTCCAACGGCAATTAAAGAAGACAAAATTACTGAAATAAGCGTATAAGATGAAATTCGCTTATATTGTAACTTCTTTATTAACCGGACATTTTGAATAATCTGGAAGGAGTTAATTATTAATACCAATCCCAATACCCTTACATAAATACTTAAATTTTCTATTCCATAATAAATCTCAATACTAGGGCTTGAAAAAAACAAAATAACATAGAGTCCTATACTAACAAATAGATTAAAAAGGAAAATAGTTGAATTATCTAATTCAGTAGAATCCTTTTTCCTAATTAATGCACCTGACAACCCTGATTCAGTTAATACTTTTGAAATAGCAATAAAAAAAGTTGCAATAGCAACTACCCCAAATTCTTTTGGCGATAATAACCTAGCAAGTATTATGTTCGTCAATAAGGTTATGAACAAGTACCCAAATTGCCCAATAATAGACCAAATCAGCCCTGTTTTAAATTTACCGCCTATATCATTCATATATATAACACAAGCTATTATGTAATTATTGACTTAACTACATAATAGCTTTTTAAATTCAGTATTTAACTTACTACTATAATCTACTATCTACCTCTGTTTCTAAAACGCCTTTTACATCATATACCACGGCTACCTCTTTCTTCAAGCTATCAAAATCTAATGCCAATAACTCTTTGTGTGCAACTCCCAATACAATAGCATCAAACTTACATAAAGCTGTAGGTAAACGATGATCCTCACTTTGAGAACTTAATTTTAGTATATCTTGTATATTATTATGGCTTACTACTCCATACTCATGCATTACCTCTGCAGGATTTGCCCATGGATCATAGGTGGTCACTTTTACTCCATAATCTTCTAAAGCAGCAATTACATCTACAATCTTCGTATTACGCACATCAGGACAGTTCTCTTTAAAAGTCACCCCTAACATCAATACCTCTGCTTTACTAACATTGATTCCTTTTTTAATCATCGTTTTCACTACCTGAGAAGCAACATACTCTCCCATAGAATCGTTCAATCGACGACCAGCTAAGATAATCTCTGGATGATACCCCTTTTCCATGGCCTTTTGTGCTAAATAGTATGGGTCAACACCAATACAATGTCCCCCTACTAATCCTGGCTTAAACGGTAAGAAATTCCACTTTGTACCTGCAGCTTCCAATACAGCATGTGTATCAATATCCAACAAATTAAAAATTTTCGCAAGTTCATTGACAAAAGCAATATTAATATCTCGTTGTGAGTTCTCAATCACTTTAGCAGCTTCTGCTACTTTGATCGTTGGTGCTAAATGTGTTCCAGCTGTAATCACAGCTTTATAAATATCATTGACTACTACTCCTATTTCAGGTGTACTTCCTGACGTTACTTTTAATATTTTTTCAACTGTATGCTCCTTATCACCTGGATTAATGCGCTCTGGTGAATATCCACAGAAGAAATCTTCATTGAACTTCAATCCTGATATACGTTCTAGAACAGGTACACATTCCTCTTCCGTTACTCCAGGATATACCGTAGATTCGTAAATCACGATATCTCCTTTTCTCAACACCTTTCCTACGGTCTCAGAAGACTTGTACAACGGTGTTAAATCAGGGCGATTGTGTTTATCCACAGGAGTAGGCACAGTCACTACATACACATTGCAATCCTTAATATCTTCCATATCATAAGAGCAGAATAACCCTTTATCACTACCATCTAATACTGGATTTGAATTGACTAAAACAGATTGAAGCACTTCGTCAGATACTTCCAACGTACTATCCTTTCCTTCTCTTAATTCTCCAATACGTCCTTTGTTAATATCGAATCCTACCGTTGGAAATTTAGTTGCAAACAACCTTGCCAATGGCAATCCTACATAACCTAATCCGACAACTGCAATTTTATGTTGTGTATTCATATATTGTAAACTTGTATATTTTATTATCTCTTTTAAACTCTTTTAACTATAACATTTCTTTGTGTTCCCAATACCACTTGACAGCCTCTTTTAATCCTTCGCGGATTACATGAGTTGGAGCATAACCCAATAAGCTTTTTGCCTTATCTACAGAAGCTAAAGAGTGTGCAACATCTCCTTGGCGATTTGGCCCGTGCTTCACTTCAATATTGGCAATTTCCCCATCATAAGCTGTCAAAAACTCTTTTAAGTAACCTACTAACTCATTAAGATTAGTACGATCTCCCACCGCTGTATTGTAAACGGTATTGATCGCTTCTTTATTATCAGTTAACATTGCGCGTTCATTCATCTGAATCACATTATCGATATATGTAAAGTCACGAGAGTTCTCTCCTGTTCCATTAATGGTAGGGCTTTCATGTTGGATAAGCTGTTTTGTAAATAAAGGAATAACAGCAGCATAAGCTCCTCTTGTATTCTGACGACGACCAAATACGTTAAAGTAGCGCAATCCTATAATTTCGATTCCATAGGTCTTTGCAAATACATCTGCATATAATTCGTTTACATATTTCGTTACCGCATAAGGAGAAAGTGGTTTTCCAATAACATCTTCTACTTTAGGCAATGTTGGAGAATCTCCATACGTTGATGAACTAGCAGCGTATACCATACGCTTCACTCCACCATCACGTACTGCAACTAACATATTTAAAAATCCATTGATATTCACCTCATTTGAGGTAATGGGATCGTTAATAGAACGAGGTACAGATCCTAATGCTGCTTGATGCAATACAAAGTCCATTCCTTTTACTGCACGATGACAAGTCTCTAAATCACGGATATCTCCTTCGATTAACTCATAATTTAGGTTAGACATAAATTCTTCGATATTGTGCTTATATCCTGTTGCGAAATTATCTAAACAACGTACAAAATATCCTTTAGATAAGAAATACTCAGTTAAATTGGAACCGATGAACCCAGCTCCTCCAGTGATAAGAATCTTTTTCATTTTTCTTTTTTCCTACTTAGAAGTGTTTAAAACCTCTAAATTATCATTAATATGTGATTTATAAGTGAGCTTTATTCGTCAAAAAATTGTCTTTTTACAACGAAAAAACAAAAGTACGGTATTCGCATTATATAACCTTGAATTTTCCTTAAAATTCCGTAGACTCTCACTTTCTTTTAGTAAAAGACATTTTGTTGCATTTATAATCACTCACTCAAACAAAGAATCACATTAGACTATAATCATAAATTTTAAATACTTTAATAAAAATAATTAGCTATCATAAGCAAATCAATTTAAGAAAACTCTAAAATGTTAATTATTACAATCAAATTACTGAGCACTGATACAATAGACTTACAAGCATAGGTTTTAAAAGGACAAACAGTACAATACAAGGTCATGGGTTAAGAATTAAAACAAGGCTTTGTACTTTTAATTCTAACCCATTAATTAATATGTTATGCAAAGTGAAGATGATTTAAAAGCTCTATCTAAAATTCTTTCATTATTAAGAGCTGTTAGTATTCTACTATTACTTATTCACCTATACTGGTATTGCTACTACTTGTTTGTTAAGACTAACATCTATAGTCTAGTTGTAAACCAAATACTTTTAGGCTTTAATAAACACTCTTTTCTTTTCTATCATCCTTTAGTTACAAAACTCTGTTGTTTTGTTTTGCTAGCTCTAAGTCTTTGGGGACAAAAAGGTGTAAAAGATCCGTTGATAACTCTAAGAAAAATATTTTGTGTGTTCTTTGTTGGCTTTATATTATACTTTTTAAACTTTTGGTTACTTGACAATCAATCTACCCTTTCAAACATCACTTATATTTTAAGCACTTTTTTAGGATACCTACTTCTTCTAATATCAGGAGCTTGGATAAGTAGGCTTTTATCAGATGATTTACTTGAAGATGTATTTAATTTTGAAAATGAAAGCTTTTGGCAAGAAACCCGTCTTATTGAAAATAAATATTCGGTTAACTTACCAACTGAGTTTTTATATAAAAACAAAACGCACAAAGGCTGGATAAACATTATTAACCCTTTTAGAGCCACCATTGTTCTGGGTACACCAGGTTCGGGTAAAAGCTTTGCGGTTATTAACAGCTATATCAAGCAATTAATCGAAAAAGGGTTTTCAATGTATATCTATGACTTTAAATTTGATGACCTATCCACTATAGCTTATAATCATCTACTTTTACATAGCGATAAATACAAAGTAAAGCCCAAATTCTATGTTATTAACTTTGATAACCCCAGAAAAAGTCACAGGTGCAACCCTATAAACTCCAAGTTTATAAAAGACATATCCGATGCCTATGAATCGGCTTATACCATTATGCTGAATTTAAATAGATCATGGATTCAAAAACAAGGAGATTTTTTTGTTGAATCGCCAATTATTCTGTTAGCGGCAATAATTTGGTTTTTGAAAATCTACAAAAAAGGCAAGTATTGTAGCTTTCCTCATGCCATAGAACTACTAAACAAAAAGTATAAAGATGTATTTACCATTTTAACAAGCTATCCCTCTTTAGAGAATTACCTATCTGCCTTTATGGACGCATGGCAAGGTGGCGCGCAAGAGCAACTACAAGGTCAAATAGCCTCGGCTAAAATCCCTTTATCGCGAATGATATCACCCTCACTGTACTGGGTTATGAGTGGGGATGACTTCAGCCTTGATATCAATAATCCAGAAGAACCGAAGATATTGTGTGTTGGCAATAATCCGGATAGACAAAATATTTACTCAGCTGCATTAGGACTTTACAATTCAAGAATTGTAAAACTAATTAATCAAAAAGATAAACTAAAAAGCGCTGTTATTATAGATGAGTTACCTACAATTTACTTCAGAGGACTCGATAATTTAATAGCAACGGCTAGAAGTAATAAAGTAGCAGTATGTTTAGGATTTCAAGACTTCTCTCAACTAAATAGAGACTATGGAGACAAAGAAAGTAAAGTTATTCAAAACACAGTGGGGAATATTTTTTCAGGTCAAGTAGTTGGTGAAACAGCCAAACAGTTATCCGAGAGATTTGGAAAAATTCTACAAAAGCGTCAAAGCATATCAATTAATAGATATGATAGATCTTCTTCAATATCCACTCAATTAGATATGTTAATACCTTCCTCGAAAATATCCACTCTTAGTCAAGGAATCTTCGTTGGGGCCGTGGCTGATAACTTTGATCAAAAAATAGAGCAGAAAATCTTCCATGCTCACATTAAAATAGACACAAACAAAGTCAATCAAGAGCAAAAAAACTATAAATCAATTCCCACTATAACCTCTTTTACAAACTACAAAAATGAAGACTTTCTAGACAAAGCAATTCAAGATAACTACAACCAAATCAAAAAAGACATTGAAAAGATTATCAAAAATGAGCTTTTAAGAATTGAAAACGATCCTGATTTGGCACATCTTTTAAATAAAAGCAAATCCTAAAAAGTCTCCATTTCAATTATATAAATTCATATTGTAACTCACAGTTTTTATTAAGACGTAAATAACCTTTAACTTTATTGCTTTTACTTATTTTAAACTCAAACAAAGAAGACGATTTTCTTTTTTGTATAAGCTGATTTACATCACTAACAGATAAATAAACACCCGATATTTGACGCTTTAGACTCCATTTACACTCCTTGTTTTGACAAATAACCCTATCCAAGTAAAACTCTAGGTTATGCTTTTGACAAAAAGGACATAAAGTGGATTTATTCTCTATAGAATAAACCTTTTTAGTATTATTAAAAAACCCAACAAGCTCATTTACTTTCTTATCTAAATTTGCTTTATCAATGTCTGTTTTTGTATACCTGTAAAACAATATTTCAAGCTCGAAAACTCTTTGCAAGAATTCACCTATATTAAAATCTAACTCCTTAAATAGTTTAGCTACTTCACCATTTAGAGTAACTCCAGCTTTAGATGTTTTTAAAATCTTGCTATAGATTAAACTATCAAGGCAGAGAACAGCACGTTTAAAAAAATCTTCAAAAAAACAAAGCTCGTTTTGACTTATTC
>NZ_WSPP01000237.1:0-237 GCF_009767705.1 Myroides sp. LoEW2-1
TCCTGCTCCTTTACCTAGATTATCAGCTAGCTTATCTAATGCATCTTGTACATTTTTAGCATCTATTCCTGATTTACTATTGTCGTAGTAGTTATTAGCTGCATCTGTATTTACAGTAGTAATCACATTGCCTTTTGAATCTTTAAAGTCATATCCTACTACATTACCGTTTGCATCTTTACTTTGTGAAACGTTTACTGTATTTACATCAAATAAAACATCTGTTCCATCATTTCT
>NZ_WSPP01000238.1:0-9999 GCF_009767705.1 Myroides sp. LoEW2-1
AGCTTAGTTTTGAGAAACGAAAAAATAAAAAGCACAATGAAATGAAAACCAATTAGATAAAAATAAAAAAGAAGTGATTTTAATTTTTATCGGACGCTAATGCATTTAATTATTTATTCTTTTAATTTTCATCATAATCAAACTGGTGAAAATCTTCGAAGTTAACAACTTCATCGCAATTAGCTTCAGAATACTTCTCTTCTCCTGAATCAAACAATACAAAATTTAATCGTTTAAATAGTAAATCAAGCATTTTCTTTTGTCCCTCAGCATCAAGATCCATTTTCATTTTCACAACGTGATCTTTCAAAGGAGTGCTTCTTTCAAGGTCAACACAAATCAAAACAATTTCAAAATTGTGTATACCTGTCAATGAAACTCCTACTACCTTAAACTTGTTACTATCTACATTAAAGTAGTCGCCTATACTACTAATGTAATTCCCCTTATTTGCAGCGATTGTATCTGAGATATCAGCTGCTACACTTCCTACGAAGTCATTGTACTGTACTTTTGCTTTCATAAACAACAAATTTTAATTTTTCTTTTCACAAGCGAAGATAGTAAAACATTAGTTCTCAACACAATATAGCTTTCGTTTTCAGACTCTATCAATAAACGAGCATTCACAAAGAAAAATCAAAGATTTTTATATTAAAAAAGATAAATAATCACACATTTTTAATACATAAGTACACAATAAGTTATTTTTTAATACAATTATCAACTTAAAGCAATTAAAGTTATTTTTATTTAATAATAATACATATTTCACTTAATTAGTAATAATAAATTAAAAATACGAAGAATCAACATACATTATTCACAATATTTTATTCAAAAATAACAAATAAAACATCTACAACCCCTCCTTTCCTTTAACACTTTTTATCCAAAAAGGATACTTTTTAAAGTTTTGACAATTAATAGCAGTTATTAGCCCCTCTTATTTAGCCCTTTTCCTTTTAAAGGACATAAGCATTTATAACTAAATTTTAATATTAACTTCTTTTAGACTTCTCAGTGCTTTCATGACAAACGCATACATTGACTTACTCTTATCTGAGGAGTTCCACCATCTCATACAAGTTTCCTCAACAAAAGTAGGTTGAGATTTCGATGCATCATTTAACCAATTAGCGACACTATCTTTTACATATTTTGATGAATCCCCTTTTAGCGCTTCTAACAACGGTAATCCTAATTCTGGTTTCTCTTTTAATTCATTTATATGCTTACACCAAACACCTCTTGGACGAGTTGATTCAGTAGTAAACCTGCGGATATACTCATTCTCATCTTTCGTCCATTCAAACAATAGACTCAAACTTTCTTCTAAGTGCTCAATAATATCCTCTCGCACAGCCATCCAACAAATCTCTCTCACTCCAAAATGACTATCAGCAGCAAAATCTCTAATGGCCATGAGTTTATCGGCAATAGTAAACGACTCGTTATAATGAATAAAATAAGTAGCCCAACAACGAACCAAATCACTCTTGTGATTCTTTAGTAAATGAAAGAGTTCACTATCGCTATCTTCATTAGACAAATGATATAGTGTATATCCGATACACTGATTTATAGTGTTTACTGTTTTCTTTTCTAAACCGTCTACGGCATCTAAAACACAGTTGATATAATTCTCTCTATCCAAAGAGATTAAAACATTCTTGACTAAAACACGCTGATCAATAGCTAACCACTCTGTCAAATTAACACTTGACAATTCCCCCGCATTCAAACCAGATAATACATCTACTGGAATATCTTTTATTGATCGAGCTCCTTTCCTTTTTTCCATTTCCTTTCTTATAAAAAAATAAAGCCCAGTGAGCTTTATTTAATGATCCATTATGATTTCAATTTTTTTATCTTATCCTTTATCTTCTTATCAACTTCTTTGATATAATACTCTGCTAAAGAGAAACTCGATTCAATATTACTCGTTATTACAGCAAGTTCGCCCTCTATAAAGTAATTTACCTCCTTGACGTACATACACTGATCCACATTAAACTCATCGGAATTTCTATCTACATGAAACACCAACTGTTGACTAACAACCAAAGCTATGCGATTCTTATCAAAATAATAAGCATCTAACATTTCTTTATCTATCTTACGCACAACAATTTTTTGAATTTCATGTTTATCATTGTAGTATAAAGTAGTTAAACCAACCACAACCTTAGTAGCAAACTCTTTTGTTGATACTTCAGACCAATCTTTAATAGCATTAATACAATTAAATACTTTGACTACTGGTTTGACAACACTAATACTTGACTCTGTATATTCCAACTCACTTTCCTGTGTAATTTGCTCCAGCAAACTATTTGAAAGCTTATCATCTACAGACAATGCTCGTTCGTACATCAGCATTATATCATCTGTGTTTATTGTATCACTTTTACACGAAGTCGCAATAAGAGAACAAAAAACTACGCATACAAATAAAAAAACACGATTAGTCATAACTTTAATTAATTTTAATCACAATTTAACAATTATAATTATAATACTAAAGTCAAAACCTATTTAATTTTTACAGTATACTTTTTAGGTCTAAGCGATTGCTATAATCCACGTCCAAATATCTATAACCAATCATCCCTTCTTCGTCTACAAAGTACACAGCGGGTACTGATAATTCCACTTTCTCAGTCTGATTTAAAAGCTTCAAATCTAAACCTAAAGCTTCATAATGTGGTTGCACAAAATCTTGAAGTTCAAAATTAATCCCCAAGGCCTTACCTATCGCCAATCCCCAATCTTGTACAATGCGAAAAGGCATTTGCATCTCAGCTTTCCATTTCTTTAAGAGTGCAACATTCATAGGAGATACCACAATTACCTCAACGCCTTTTTCTTCCAATTCTTTTTGATAACTCATTAGATGAGCAAGCTCTACATTACAAAAAGGACACCAACTTCCCCTTACAAAACTTACCAACGCTTTCTTCCCTTTAAACAAATCGACAATGGAAATCAACTGCTCATTCTCATCAACTACTGGGACAGAAGGAAACGCCATTCCCACTTCAGATACTCTACCAAATTCTTGTGTTTTCAAATCTGCTATCGAATCGCCAAATGCTGTTAATACTTCTATAGGTAATTGCGTTTGCATACCTTGAGTCACCTCGGCTAATGCCTGTTTTATTTCTTTCATAATAAAGTCTTATTTTTGCAAAGGTGATAATCCGTTTATTACTATACAATACCGCATATATTCCCCCCATAGGGATAAAAAAGTCACTTTTATGAATACAAAGGCACGAGCAATAGAAGAAAAAATTTGTCCACTTGAATTTGCTGTTAATGCAATCAGTGGAAAGTGGAAGATTCCCATCGTTTGGCAGATCAACCAAGGTCATAAACGCCCAAGTGAAATGCTTAAAGGAATTATGAAAGTAGACCGCCGCGTGCTTAATCAACAACTAAAAGAGTTAGAACAAGACGGAGTATTATACAAAGTAAATTATAATGAACTTCCGCCAAAGGTAGAATATCATCTAACCTCATTAGGAGAACAATTAGTAGAAGTACTATGGAAATTAAATGCTTGGGGAGAGACCTTATTAAAACAAAAAGAGACTAATAAATAGTCTCCTTCTCTTATTTTAGCTCCTGACTATCAATAGAAATCATCATTTCATTCGATTCTATAATAGCGCTGAGATTTGAATACTTGGCAGGAATAGAAGTAGGATACCAATTTCGATTAGGACTTACCATAATGAGTAATCCTTGATCATCTCCTAATGCTAAGAAACTTTCTGTTGGTTTAGCCTTGTCAAAATACGATAAATCATATTCTGCTATTAACTTCTCCGCTTGTTTTATTGGGTTTTCCACTACCAATCCAATTTCACTAATACACGTAATTTGTGCAGGATTGAAAGGCCCATCAATTGATAACTGTATATCTTCTCTTGCTATGAATTCCAATATATTGCCATCATTATCTCTAAAATAGATAGACTGCGCTTTCCACTCCTCAAAAGTAGTTACCAGATTACCCTCGACATTTTTTATCAAATCTAATTTACCTTCCGCCCATTTCAATGACTCATTCAATTGAGAAGAAGGAATATTAAATGCTAAGTGATAAATCTCCACAGGAGTACTTACTGCTTTTAGAGTAAGAATAGTTTCCCCTGCCTGAACTGAAAAAAACGCTGAGGACTCCTCCAATAATTCAAATTCCAAAACTTCTGTATAGAACACTTTACTCTTACTTAGATCTGTCGTTTCTATATCTACATTTACTATATACATAATATTTTTATTGTTTAAATTATTCTGTTTAACTATTCAAAGTACTCCTCTACATTCCATAGTACCTCACAATCGCAATAGCCACCGTGCTCTCTTAACCACACTACCACACCTTCAATATTCTTAATATCAATTCTATTCAGTATCTCCACTGTTTTCGAACTCGTATGATCACATCCACAAATCTCAAGTTGCTCATCTAATGCGTCAAACAATTGAGTAAAAAATGCTCTCTCCATAGGCAAGCTCTCTTCAAATAACCTTTGTTGTTCTTCTTGCCATTGTTGCTTTAACTCCCTTTTGCGTTGTTTTTCAATCTGCTTATCATTCATCATATTACCTAAATGCTCCCTTGACTCCCCTTACTTCAAATTTTTCACATAATTCTATCTCTTGTACAATAGCAATCTTATCCTTTTCTTCTTGACAGAGTATCTCATACTCAATCTTATTTGTCACATTCTTATAATGCTCCTTTAATTGACTAAAGCACATCATCGTCCCAAAAGCACTATTTCCATATATACTGTAATCACCATACAAACAACCATAGCAATTCTTGAAATAATACCCCTGAGGTAACTGTTTCACTAATTGATCAAATGCTGTTTCTATAGTATCCCCTTTACCACATAAGGTACTTTTACCTAAATCAAAGGACAGACAAATTCCCTCATGAGCTATCGATTGCTTCTCCAAGGTATAATTTCCTATTTCAGCTGCTAATCGCAATTGAATGGGTTGTTCTGTTTGACCACTAAAACACAAAAACTGAAGTATATCCAATTCCAGTGTACAATTGCACAATGATCTCCTTTGATCTTTAGTAACGGAATAAAATTCATTATTCGATATAACTTCGTTTCCTTGATAACAAAGATCTGTAAATTCTGATCCTTTAAAAGTTGCATCACCTATACTTACAGTTAAATATCTACCGTCATTCAACACGTCAATGGGCAGGTCATAATCCTTATGTTTATATCTTCCTTTATAAATCATAGCTTACACTTATACGATCAAATCTACGACCATTTACAAAATATGTCCTTGTTAACAATAATAAAACGCCCTAAGTCAATAAAAATTATTCTTATTCTTAATAGAAAATAAACTACTATTGCACTACCAATCCTATAGTTATGAAAAAAACAATACTTTTTCTATGTTTAATTATCTGTTCTACGCTCAACGCTCAAATACATTTAAACCCAGACCTACACAAATTGGTTGTACAACACAAATACGGTGAGTTACATTTAAAGAATAAAACAAATCAAGAAAAAGACAAATACTTCTTCGATGCAGTATATTACAGCAGTGTAAATCAACCCAAAACATCTCAACAGTATTTAGAAAAGCTAATAAAAGAAGATTCGTTATTCCTACAAAAGATAGAATACTGGAAACTCGCTAGTGAAAATAATATCAAACTTTTCAATTACAACCAAGCTTATTTAGCTTCAAAACACATATTGGAGAACTTCAAAGACAAGCTAAGTCCTGAAGAGCTAAGTGATGAGCAAAATAACTTAAATATATGGTTTACTTTAAAAGATGTGCCTAACCAAGAAATTAGCAGTTTTAAAACTGTAGAAATTGTTGCCCAGAAAGACTTAGCTAACCTAACGACTATCGAAGTAACAGCAAAAAACACCCAAAAAGATTTTGTCTTTGATACAGGAGCAGGTCTCAACTGTATTACAATATCTTTAGCAAAAGAGATGAACTTCACAATCTTACCCGATAATAACGTAACCGCAAGAAGCTTTACAGGAGTCAACAATAAGGTGCTATTAGCTATTGCACCAAAACTACAGATTGGCAGTTTAACCGTCACTAATGCTGTTTTCCTCGTTTATCCTGATGAGGCATTTACTTTTGCCAATGGAAAATATAAAATACACGGCATCATTGGATTTCCAATAGCAAAAGACTTGGGTACAATTACTTTTGAGAAAAACCAACTAACATTTGCTAAAAATCAACAAGACAACAATAGCGAGAAGAACTTATATTTTGAATATCTAAGACCAATCTTATTACTCAAATACAAAGGAGAACAACTTCCTTTTAATTTAGATACAGGTGCTCAGAAAAGTCAATTTAGCAAACCTCTATTTGATTTATTTAAAGAAGAAATCAGCGCAAAAGCAAAGAAAATAACTACTACAACAAGTAGTGCTGGAGCACAAGAAAAAACACAAAACCTTTATCTGCTCAAAAACCAAAAGTTTTGGCTAACAAATAAGAAAATCAAATTACCCGAAATGTTGATTGACTTCAACAATATAGATGTATATGGCCCCTATAATTACGGAAATATAGGTCAAGATATTTTATCTCAGTACAAAAAGGTAATTATAAGTTTTGATCACAACTACCTAAAATTAGAATAAACAAATAGGCCTGGTTTAAAACCAGGCCTATTTGTTAAAAAAATGATCAAAATCTTGAATGATTCAAAGTAGCATTTCATCTATTCTGCCATATTGATTCATTCTCTTCAACTTTTTCTATTTTATCGAATTTACTTACAATTTGTTTTTTATCTGCTAACGAAAATAAGTCACTGTCTTTTATCTTCTTAAAAAATAAAACGATTACAGCGATGATGCTTAGTCCTATAGCCCCCCATACAGATACCTTCCACATTGTCACGACTGAGCTAATAAGATATAACACTCCAATATATTGCATTGGTATCCAGAATAAAGTGTGATTGTTTTTATAACGATAGTATTGATTATCTTCTTCGTGAAACAATATCTTTTCTTCATTCCACAATACACCCAATACCCATGTTGCTATACCTGCAAGTAATGTCCCTATAGAAAAAACAAGTTCTCCACTTACTTCTTTTCCAAATACAATTCTTGGCACAACACATCCTATCAAAAAGAATATTAACGCTAAAATACCACGTCCTGACCAAACTACCATTTCGAACTATTTAATGATGACAATACTACCTAAATATCAATACCTTACAAAGTAAAAAAATGAATTATCATTCATACAAGTAATTGGTATTTTGTACAAAACTACAGCTAATTCTAAAAACAATTTTATCCTTTTTGGATACTTTTTACATACTCGTACACAATTCAATTAAAAAACCATTATTATCTAACACATAACCTACCGTCTGTCCCCACGGCTTTACTGTCACAGACTCATGTATTGTGCCTCCTGCTTGTTCTACCTTCTCTATAGCTAAGAATACATCATCGACAACAAATCCCAACTCTATCCCAAAAGGTTTCTCTTTATTCACCTGTTGATATCCTTTACTCAAATTACTCGAGGCTAAATCAATATGTGCAAATGCAATCGTTGTATCTCCTGATATCAACTCTCCATAATCTTGCTCTGGAGTGACAAACTTTCTTACAAACCCAAAAGCTAGTTCATAAAATTGAATAGTAGCTTCTACATCCACTACATACATAATAGTATAACTGTATTTTATCATTCCTTTCTATCTAAAAAATTCTTCTTCTATTTAATTTATACTACAAGACAAGTATTCTATATGGTGAAATTGTTACATACAAAAACAAAAAGTCGAAGTATTAACTCCGACTTTTTTTATATCTTTTTATTAGTCAGTGTAAACCAACTCCTATCCCTCAAAATCTCCACAGTCGTGAACTTCAAAAGACTCCAGCAAACTCTTAAGCGTATAGAAACCCGCTGGTCTGTATAGCTTTTGATCAATCTCTTGTCCTTTCACTGTTAATTGATATACAGGATATTCATCCACTCTCTTAAATACAAACTCATTAAGAGGAGTGTGTATAACAATCACATTATCCATCTCTTCTATTTTAGTAATCTTATAGGATATTTGCGTATGTAGGTCACATGCGTTCATTAAATTTATCATCTCTCCATCCACGATTATATTTGCTACATCACAAGCATAACAACTTCCTCCAAATTCAAGTCCGTATTTTGCAGTTACTTCTGTAGCCTCTGCATTAACAATCTCCATCGGAACAAGTAGTTCACTTTGCAATTGATTTACTTTTTCACTGACAACTATCTCAGTTACATTATCAGCTGTTTCAGTTCCTGCTGTAGCCGAGTCCTTTTGTTTACAACTAATCGTTAACACTATTAGACACACGAGCATTAATGCTTTTTTCATACCTTTTATATTTTGAGCAAATGTAGATATTATTATAACTAAACAGCACCCCTAAAAACAACTAATTTGAATACTTTTCTTAATCCAAAATCAACAATAGACAGTAATTATACAAAACAGGTCTGAATTAGTAACAAAATACACTGTTGTATAATAACTATTAAGTAGTATTTAATTAACGCTGGCTCTTGGGCTTTATCTGATAAGGATATAATTCATACATAGCATTCGCTTCATTGATAGAGTATCCATTCTTATTATATTCCACGAATAACTTAAATGTATCATTTGCTACATTATCTTTTTGCTTATCTTGACAAAGAGTTTTATAATAATAGGCATCCGAAAACTCTTTATACTCCTTAATCGCCATATCAAAATAGTCAATTGCTTCTTGATATAATTCTTGTTCATACTTGACAATCCCTAGATAAAACAGATCAACATGATGTATATCCTGAAATACTTCTTTCTGCTTCTCTACTGCTCTTAAAAAATATTGTTCTGCTGTAGCAAATTCATTCAATTGCAAATAAGACAACCCTATATAAAAAGTATATGTGTGATCCATTTCATACCTATCTCCCCAGCGGAATAAACATTCCTCAAAATCTGCAATTGCATCTTTATAGGTTTTAAGGAACACACATTTAATAAAAGCTCGATAAGGCAAATAACGCTTCACATCATAAAGTACAGCTTTATCTAAATATTCCATACCTACCTCATACTTCCTATTTTTAAAATAAGGCATTGCTTTTTGTTGCCATAGATAAGCTATAGTACTATCCTTCTTAAGCCCCTCATCTAAATTGGTTTGCCACTTATTCATATCTAAATAGTAATTATACTGATGAGCACCATTAGTAGCATATTTAGCAATAATACTATCTTGCTTCACTGCTTGCACCTCACTAAGTTGGCGTTCTTCAATATACTTCTGCTTCTCTACAGATAGTTGACATCCTACTAATATAAATAATCCAAAGACGATAAAAGGGTATTTCATAACTATCTACATCTAATTTAGTTATTTAAAAATACTCATTTTTAAATAATAAACATATGATCAAAAGCAACTATACAAAACAAGCCTGAATTTCTCTCCTTCATAAGTTTATGTTTTTCTTTACTTAAATTTCAAATGTAAGTATATAAATAAAGTAAAGTATCATAAATACTGAATAATACTTTACTTTATAGGTAACAGATTACTTAATAGAGCTATACCAAGCCTCTTCTTTATGTCTACTTTCTTTATATTATTAACCCCATGCTTTATTACATATTCTATTTATTTGTCAATAATTCAAGTGCTTTTTCTTTGGTTTCTTTATCAGTTTTACTTTGAACAACCAATTCTAAAGCTTCGTATTCTAAACCATTTTCAAATATCCAAGTAGTTGCACTTATATGAGCTTGCTTACTAGAGGTTTTAAAAATGCTCCCATTTTTCTGAGTATATTTTTCACCATACATCTGTTCAGCATCTTCACATCCAGCTTTACTATTTTGTTTAAAAAGATTAAACATATAGAATACATAAGTACGTTTCCCTACAG
>NZ_WSPP01000239.1:0-13610 GCF_009767705.1 Myroides sp. LoEW2-1
GACTTCAGTTGGAAGTCCAGAAAGAATGGAGCAGTTGCTTCCCATTATTCAGTCACAAGCAAGTGATAAACACTTGGTGGTTTTGTCTGCTGTATCAGGCACTACAAATAGTTTAGTAGAAATAGCATGTGAATACCTAAAGGGCGATAAGGATAAAGCACAAGATTTAATAAATACTCTTTACAATACATACAAAACTTTCATAAAAGACCTTTTTAAAACGGCAGATGGTCTGCGGGTGGCTAACGAAGTCATCGATCACCATTTTAAATTGTTAGCAGAGTTAGGGAATGATTTGTTTACGACAATTGAAGAGCGAATTGTTTTAGCTCAGGGAGAATTGATTTCAACCACTCTATTTCACTTTTACTTAAAAGAACAAGGGGTTAGTTCAGTCTTACTAAGAGCGTTAGATTTTATGCGAATCGATGAAGAACACGAGCCTAACTTAGCGTATATCAAAGAGAATTTAAGTAGAGTTTTAGAGAAACACCCAGAGGATAGTTTGTTTATCACGCAAGGTTATATCTGTCGCAATGCCTTTGGCGAAATTGACAATCTCCGTCGAGGCGGATCAGACTATACGGCATCATTGATTGGAGCTGTATTACAAGTGGAAGAAGTTCAAATATGGACGGATATTGATGGATTTCACAATAACGATCCCCGCTATGTTCAAAATACTAAGCCCATTGCTCATTTGAGTTTTGATGAAGCTGCCGAATTAGCTTACTTTGGAGCAAAGATTCTGCACCCACAGAGTGTTTTCCCAGCTAAGCGTTTTAATGTACCTGTACGTTTATTAGATACAATGGACTTGACTGCTTCGGGTACGCTGATTTCTGAACAAATTCAAAATGGCGATCAAATTGTTGCCATTGCAGCTAAAGATGGAATTACAGCAATACGCATTAATTCTTCTCGAATGTTATTAGCTTATGGTTTCCTTAGAAGGGTGTTTGAAGTATTTGAGAGGTATAAAACACCTATTGATATGATTACAACTTCAGAAGTAGCGGTATCTTTAACAATAGATGATACTACCCACTTAAATGCAATTATAGAAGATTTAACTCATTTTGGGCAAGTAGAAGTAGATCACGATCAAACCATTGTTTGTATTGTTGGTGATTTTAAGAGGAATAAGCACGGCTATGCAACAATTGTTTCAGAAGCAGTAAAGCATATTCCAATTCGCATGATTTCGTATGGAGGAAGTGAACATAATATTTCTATTCTCGTTCCATCAAATCAAAAGATAGAGGCGCTAAGATCGCTACACAATAGATTGTTTTAATACATAAGAAGTAAGCATTATGCAGCAAGTAAAAGAAGAATTAAAGAATATACCGACGCCTTTATATTATTACGATTTACCTCTATTAAGAGAAACAGTAGACGTTGTAAAGAGTGCAGCAGATCGCTATGGTTATAAAGTACATTATGCTATTAAAGCAAATAACAACCCGCGTATTTTAAGTGAAATTAGCAGCCTTGGTTTAGGTGCAGACTGTGTCAGCGGTACAGAAATTGAAGTTGCTATAGCACAGGGATTTCAATCAAGTGAAATTGTTTTTGCAGGAGTAGGTAAAACAGATAGAGAGATTGAGATTGCCTTAAAGAATAATATTTTAGCTTTCAATGTGGAATCAGTTCAGGAAATTGAAGTAATAGGAGAAATAGCGCAATCTTTAGATACAGTTGCGAATATCGCCTTGAGAATTAATCCCAATGTAGATGCAAAGACACATCATTATATTACAACTGGATTAGATGAGAATAAATTTGGGATTATGACTCATGAGTTAGAAACCTGTTTAACCCTGATACAAAATAATGCGCATTTAAAGTTAATAGGATTGCATTTTCACGTCGGTTCACAGATAACAGACTTGAATGTGTTTAAGCGTTTGTGTGTAAAAGTAAATGAGTGGAATCAATATTTTTACGATAAAGGGTATACGCTACCTATTCTAAATTTGGGAGGTGGTTTAGGAATTAACTATATGGAGCCAGATGAAGAATCAATTGTGAATTTTTCAAATTTCTTCTACTTGTTTCACCAATTATTAGAGCTTAAGCAGGGACAAGAAGTTCACTTTGAGCTTGGAAGGTCGATTGTGGCTAATTGTGGAAGTCTGGTAAGTCGTGTATTGTATATAAAGAATGGATTAAAGAAGAACTTTGCCATATTGGATGCAGGAATGACAGAGTTACTGAGACCCGCTTTGTACCAAGCCTTTCATAAAATAGAGTATTGGAGTGAAGAAACTGACTTGGAGAGTGATAAAGTTGAGGTTGAAAGATATGATGTAGTAGGACCTATTTGTGAAAGTAGCGATTGTTTTGGCAAGGAGGTTAATTTGCCAAAATTAAAGAGAGGTGACTTGATTGCTATACGTTCAGCTGGGGCTTATGGAGAAGTAATGTCGTCAAGATATAACCTTAGGCAGCCACTGAATTATTTTTATAAAGAATAATTGTATAAAAGTGTTTGTTAATAAAAATAGTTTGCTATTTTTGAGTTCAGACCTATAAGGAATGTATAATTAGAAAATAGATAAGATATGACATTAGGAGACATTGATGTGGCAGGAGAGATAATTGATTTAAACTTTCAATTATTGAGAACGCAAATATTATTAGAAGAAGTTTTAAAGCACAATGCAGATACTTTAAAATTACCTTCTCCAGAGGCAATGACAGAAATTAACGAGTTTGCTTTAAAATCAATTCAGGCTAAGTTCCCGAATATGAATATAGCAAGAAAAGAAGACGAAGTTGCAAAGTCTGAATAATAAAATAAAACGCCTATTGAAATACTCAATAGGCGTTTTTGCTTTATAATGATAAAAAATTATGAACTGATGTGTATGTTAGAGGCATAGACCCGCATTCCATTCTTCGTGACCTCTATCTTTCCAGCATTGGTAACTTTCTTTGATTTTGATTACATAGTACTGATCATTTTGAACTCTCATATCCATTACTACTTTTCGGGCTTTCATGGAATCATCCATAATACAGTCTTCCAACAAGGTCACTGTAATTTTCTCTGGATTATCAGTTGTTCGCTTTAATACGTACAAATAGTTACCTTCTGCATGTTTATCTTCAGGAGCATATTCTTGCATAATTTGCTCTTCAGAAGATAGTCTTTTCTTTTTTATAATAGTATTAAGTCTGTCGATTTGGTCATCAGAAATAATGCGATACTCCCTGTCTTCAGCAGTTTCGGTTGTATTCAGTATTACTCCATCTTTACTTAGAATACTACTATTGTTTCTCTTTGCACATCCTCCAATTAGTAAACTAAATAGTAAGGGGATAGTCATTAATAAGTTTTTCATTCTCAATAACCTTAATCATATAAACAAAGATAGTCATTCGTTAGATGAGTGATTTATATAAATAAGTGAAATGTTTTATAAAGAATGGTTAATTTATTTATTTCTATTTAGTTAATTATGGTGAAAAATAGGTATTATTAAATACCTATTTCAAATTGTAATCTAAAATACCAATTGTTTTTAGAACTTCCTTGGTTAAATGTCAATTTATCATACGTTAACTCAGCTTGGATTTTAAATGCGTGTTCCCATAAATATTTAGTCGCACCCAAAGTGAATTCGGTTGTATTTGGCATATTTAACTGTTTGTATAGATCATCGTGCATTGTTTGTGTAGAAACTCTACCAATTAGCTCGTAGTTGCTTGGGAAAACGTAACTCAATTGATAATCTAAACCGTGTCCTGCATATACAGATCTCGTAAGAGGTTCTCCCGCATCTTGCTGTAAATAAGTGATAGGGTCACTTAGATTTCTACTCATATAAGATAACATCGCAGCCCAACCATTGTACTTCAGGATTGCATCTCCCATAATTGCTCTGAAAGAACGAGCTTCATATAGGTTATCTCCCGTTTGCCCTTGTGTTCTTTCTGCATTATTATTGTAAGAGAAAGTACCAGCAACCATTAATTTAGGAGAAGTTTCTCTTGCTAAATCTCCTTCAAAGAAAGCTCCATTATTTTTGAAACTACCAAATGGGAATAGTTCTACACGTCCAGTTAAGGCATAGCTATCGCTCTCTGAGCCACTCCAGTTTCTCCCTCTACCTGTACTTACCGCAGTTTTTACGTTATATCCGAAGTTGTCCCCTTTTTCTTGTAAATAGTAAGCTTGGATACCAAAATCACGATCGATATTGAATTTAGCATTGTTAATTGATCGATCTGTTAATTGTAAAGCTCCAGAAGAATTGGTTCTCTGTCTGTTTCCTGGTAATTTTGTTTGACCAAAAATAAAGTTCCAATTTGAGTTAGGGCGATAAGTTAAAGCTGCATCTCGAATAATATTAGGTGATTGTCCATCTTTTTGTGTTCCCATATCTTTTGGTGTAAAAGACAATTGGATAACATAAAGGAATTTTGGATTACCAACGTATCCGTCAAAGCGCAAACGCAGTCTTCTTATTTCACCTTCATATTTAGTACTTTCATCTTGATTGCTTATTGCAGTCAAACGATTTTGCATTCTAAAGCGAATGTTTAATTGAAATAAACTATCCGCTGAAGTCATACCCAGTCCTTTACCAAAGTTGTAATAGGGTAACTGAGCTAATTTCATGTCATTATTAGTTTCGATTTTCTTTTCTTCTTGAGCGAAAAGTGTCATGGAAAATAACAAAACGATAATGGTGTAAATTTTTTTCATAGAATTAAAATGTGTTGTGAATTGCAAAATTAGCATTAGTTTTGCAAAAAATTATTTCCTAATGTTTCCTCAGTGTAAAGTTAATGTTATGAAATGGTTAAGTTTTAAAAAAAAATAGAAGAATATGGTATATATTGGTTATCATTTCAAAGTAGAACCTAAAGAGTTAGGGACTGAGATATTGATTGCAGAGTTAGGAGAAAGAGCTTTTGAGAGTTTTGAAGAAACAGAATTGGGTGTTAGTGCCTATGTACAAAAAAGTTTATGGACTGAAGATATCTTAGAAGGTGTATATATATTGGAGTCAGATCAGTTTACTATTACCTATACAAAAGAAGAAATTGCTCAAGTAAATTGGAATGAGGAATGGGAAAAAAACTTTGAACCAATCGATGTTGATGGGATTTGTTATGTAAGAGCTCCATTTCATGAGAAAAATGGTTCGAGATTTGATATAGTAATAGAGCCAAAGATGAGTTTCGGTACAGGACATCATGAAACAACGTTTATGATGATTCGCCAAATTCTGAATAATGACATTGAGAACAAACGAGTTTTAGATATGGGATGTGGTACATCTATTTTGGCTATTTTAGCTTCAATGCGAGGTGCTGCTACTGTAGATGCTGTAGATATTGATAACTGGTGTTATGAAAACTCAATTGAAAATGCAGCGAGAAACAATTGTAAGAATGTTACAGTATATGAAGGTGATGCAAGTATTTTATCAAAAGAGCCTATTTACGATGTTATCTTAGCTAATATTAATCGAAATATTTTGTTGAATGATATGGAGAAATATGTGGCGTGTTTGGTACAAAATGGGGAAATTTATTTCAGTGGCTTTTATACAGAAGATATCAATGCAATAAAAAAATCAGCAGAAATGAACGGATTAAGATTTGAAAATCAATTAGAAAGAAATAATTGGGTATCTTTGAAGTTCGTAAAAGAATAAAAATAGTTATTATTAGATTCATTGACTATGAGTACAAAAGAAAAGATTCAAGAAAGTGTAGACGTAGCAGAATTGATTAATGGAACAAGTGAACTTGTTCTTCACAATGATGATGTTAATACATTTGATCACGTAATTGAGACATTAATTCGAGTTTGTAACCATTCTGATATACAAGCAGAACAATGTGCAATGTTGGTACACTACAAAGGAAAATGTACCGTAAAAACGGGAGAGTTTGACAAATTAAAGAATCAATGTTTACAATTGTTAGATGCAGGTTTAAGTGCTGAAATTGTGTAGGTTGATTCACGGGAATTATAAAAAGCGGGAGTAGTTATTTAACTACTCCCGCTTTGTTTATTTAAGATCGAATTTTATACCTACAAATGTTTTAATCGGATTACCTCTTTCAACTTTTGTTTGGTTTAGCCACGTATTTTTTTCATGTAACTTGACTTCTTTTAATGCCATATTTTGAAGTTTAGCAATGATTCTTTCAGTAGCTAATTTCTTATTTTGGTGCTGTGATCTACTATCCATAACCAGTATTGTAATACCAGTAGGAATATGCGTAGCTCGGACAGCTGAGCTAACTTTGTTGACATGTTGTCCACCGGCTCCAGAGCTGCGTACAGCTTGGTATTGAATATCACTATCTGCGATAGGAATATCGCTTATTTGATTGTTTTCAAAAATACCTATATACCAATTCTTTCTTTTGTGATTAGGTCTAAAGGGACTTGTACAAATCCACTGTATAGTACCCAACCAATTTGCTAAGAATGAATCCACTACAGTAGTGGATCCTTCTAATTCAATGAAATTAGATGAGTCATAACTATCTATTTCACTTTCAATTCGCCTTGTTTTAATATTGGACTCAACAGCGGCGTCTATAAAAAGCTGTGTGATCTTTTTAACGGCAAAATCACACTCTTGAGGACCTCTACCTGATGTAATCTGAATAACTTTTGCCATAATTACTTATCCATTCTTACAAATTTTGGGGTAAAGCTTCCCAATACTTTTACTAATTCGCTTTGAGCTTGCATTACTGCATTGATGTCTTTATAAGCCATTGGGGCTTCATCTACACTACCTCCTATAAGCTGTACGCCAGTAGAACTAAGTTCTTTTTTAATCTCACTCTTGGTAAACTTTTGTTTACATGCCGCGCGTGAGTGTAGGCGTCCTGCTCCATGAGAGGCAGAATTTAGGCTCTCTGCATTTCCCAGACCTTCGACTATATAGCCATTAATAGTCATAGATCCAGGTATTATTCCCAATTGTCCTTCTGCAGCAGGAGTTGCTCCTTTGCGGTGAACAATTAATTCTTTGTTGTTAATCACTTCTTTCCAAGCGAAGTTATGATGGTTTTCTATAGTGAAAGCTATCTGCTTACCTAATGCTTTAGCAATGCGACGGTGTATATCATCGTGGCAAGCTTTTGCGTAATCTCCTGCAAGATTCATGGCTAACCAATACTCTTGTCCATCATGTGTGTTGAGGTCTAACCAAGCTAAATGCTGAGCATTGCTTGGTAGAGGACATTGTTTAGTCGCAAGATAGGTATAGTGCTTGGCGATATTTGCCCCTAATCCTCTTGATCCGCTATGTGAAAGAACTGCAATATATTCTCCAGGCTCGAGTTTCCACTCAGGTTTAGTCTCTGTCAATCTGACGATGCCAAACTCTACAAAGTGATTACCACCACCTGATGTTCCCAATTGTTTATAAGCTTTGTCTAATAAACCTTTGACAAAGGGGATATTCTTAAATTCATCTCTACTGAATACCTCGTGATCAGCTTTTACTTTATGTGTGTCATACATACCGAATTTAGTGTGTTCTGACAAAATGTTTAGTAACTGATGGTCTTTACCTTTTAGGAAATTAGCAGGTAAATTAAAGACTGACATACTCATGCGACAGCCTATATCTACTCCAACTCCATAAGGGATAACTGCGTTATCAGTAGCTAATACCCCGCCTATAGGTAAACCATATCCATAGTGTGCGTCAGGCATTAGTGCTCCCTGTACTGCTACAGGTAGTTTTAAAGCAGTGAACAGTTGATACTTCGTCTGTTCGTCAATAGCATCTTCCCCATAAATAGAGAACGGAGCTCTATTGGTATTGAGTTGATGTTTTTTGACTTCTACTTGTTTGATCATACTCTCTGCTACTTTTCCCCAGATACCATCTCCCATAAAAGATTCAGGATTCTGTAGTACAAGTTTAGCTTCTTCAAGTATGCTGTTTTTATTCTCTTTTTTCTTATATCTATTTACTTGCCCTAAGGCGATGTTTATGGTGTTATTTTGAGGAAACCCTATTTTAATAAAGTCTCTCCCAGAAAGTTTCCTTCCCATGATGTAAAATTTAAATTGACTAAATGCTCAGTCCATGTAAATAGGACTGATTTGATTTTTACTGAAGATCTTTAGCATCTATCAGTCAATTCGGGGTTAATCTCGTTAAGGGTCCGGAATAAACAAAAAAAAGCCCGAATCAATCTTCGGGCTTTTCTATTATATGTAAAATTTAGATATTTTAGATAAAAGTAGCACGAAGACACACCCCAGCAATCCCTGCTGATGCGAATGATGTAGAAGTATAATTTAGTACAAACATTGTTCTTCGTTTTTAATGGTTAAACTTTATTTCGTTGCAAAGATTCAGTAAAATATTTGAATTGTGCAAGGAAAAGATTGTGTTTTTAGGTAATTATCTGTGCACGATGTTTTTACGATTAGTAAATGTATTGTATTATATTGTTTTTTGTTAAAGAATATAAAATAAAAAGTGTTTTTTGTAATTAAATTAGTATTAAATCGTGTAATGTGATTTATGTTTTCATATTTAGGTTTTGTTGTGTGTTTTTATTGTTAAATAAATTGTTTTTATTCTTAATTTTGTTTTTTGATTTCGCATAGTGTTGCGTAATTGTGTTTTATTGTAAAAAAAAAGAAAAAAATTAAGAAATGAGAAGATTGTTATTGTTAATGGGAATATTAGTAGGAACTAATATTGGGGTGTCTTACGGGCAGGTTGTACTTGGTGGCGGTACGTTACCAGCAGAAGGTGCATTGTTAGATTTGAAGTCTAAATCGGCAGATGCAGATAATGTTACTGGAAGCAAAGGTTTTATGCTGCCAAGAGTGATGTTGACAGATATTAAGAAGTTAACCCCTATGGTTAAGACGGAGACTCCTGAGAATAGAAAAGAACACATAGGATTGCAAGTGTATCACGTAGGTGGTGGAGCAAGTACAATATCACCAGGTCTAAAGATTTGGAACGGTGAGAAGTGGGATGGATTAAATGCTGCTCCTACTAGACAATGGATATATATGCCTCCATTTCCTATTAAGATGTACGATGCTACGGAACAGAAGATCTCTTTATATGATGAGTATGTAAAACAAATCGGTAATAATGGTCATATTGGAGGGGGAATTGATTTGTGGGGTGCTGATGAGGTAGAATTTGAGATAATAGGTTTTGATAAAACAGCTTTTAGTGCTATTCGAATAGAAAGTCCTGATGCTAATGGCAAACATTATTTAATTTATAAAGCTAATGTTGGAAAGCTGACAGCAGCTTCTTATTTGAATATTATTATTGTTAAAAAATAGGATATGAGGAAGAGTTTTATACTTATAATTAGTTTGACATTGTTCTTATTTTGTCAAACTAAGTTATTGGCTCAGTTTCCATATCAGAGTACATTGACTAGTGGTAATGAGTTTGCGCAATTTAATAGTAAAGCTTCAGTAACTTTTGATAAAAATGGTGCTACTTTAACCCCGGCGACAGGTAGTACTACAAGAGGCTTTTATTTGAATGACTTAGCTTTTACAGTTAATCGTGGGTTTATTATTGAGTTTGATTATTTAATGACAGGAGGGAGTGGTTTTGCGGATGGTTTGGCATTAGTTTTATTTGATGGATTGGTTACATCTCCTCAGATGGGATCTGATGGTTCTGGATTAGGGTATTCTTATAAGACCTCAAGTAGTGGGGGATTGAGCAAGGGATTTTTAGCTGTCGGTGTTGACTTATGGGGAGCTTTTAAATTTCGTCGTGCAGAGAAAGATGAATATAGGAATGGAATCAAAAATGGAGCTGCAAATAGTACACTTACTAATCCTAAAGATAATAAAGGTGCTGAAGCTAAGAGTCACGTTACCATTAGAGGGCAAGGTAACGGTAGTAAAGGATATCCTGTGCTAATTACTCAAAGTACAGAAGATTTTGAATCTCGTACTCAACTTGACTTTAGTTCTGGTAAATATATTGCAGTGCCTGCTCCACAGGAGACACCTTTTAATTTTAGTTTAAGAGAGAATAAAAAGAGTAATGAAGATGATATTGCCGCTACTTATGGACATCCGTCTTATCGTAGAGTAGAAATATCAATGTTGCCAGGTGAAAAAAATACTCTTAAGGGATTTTATCTTTCAGTTGATGTGCTACATGGGTCTAGCAAAAGTCGTGTGATTAAGGATTATTTTTTACCAGATGAGGCTTCAATTAAATATATAGAGGCTACTGCACAAAATAAAGATATTGAAGAGGTTTTAGATTTAAAAGCACCTAATACTTTTAAGATCGGTTTTGTTGCATCTACTGGTGGTTATAACCAAAAACATATTGTTAGAAATTTGAGTTTGTACATGCCTTTTTCACCTTCAATTAGAGATTTGTTTTTAACTGATATTTGCAAAGATGTACCTACAGAAATTGATATTTTGGCTAATAGTGTTGGGTTTGACAACAATAAATATCAAGGGGAAGGTGATATGCATGATTTAGGAAGTTCAGATTTTTTAGATGCTTATAGTTTTCAGTTTAGAACATTAGTGAATGGTTTGTATGAAGATACAGCCCAGCCTTATATTGCAACTACTAACTATGGTACTTATGAGTACAATCCAGCAACAAAGAAAGCTATTTTTACACCTAAAAAAGGTGTTGCCATGCCTGTTTCTGATCAGGTTTTTTTTACGATACGAAATAAAGAGAAAGTGTTGTCTGATGGTACTAATTTAGGAAGTGAACAGTTTAGATCTAATACCGGAACAGTAAGATTGACGTTTGGAGTGAATTGCAACGAGGTTTTAATGGTAAATGGTAATTCAATTTAATTATGAACATGAAGAAATTATATAAATACAGTAAGTTATTTTATTGTATAATGTTATTAGTGGTAAGTCAATTAGCTTTTGGGCAGAAAAATAAATTTCCTTATTTTAATACAGGGCAGACCTCAGAAGGTTTTAAAATATTAGGTGAGAGTACTAAAGACAAACCTTCACCTGGATTGATAACGTTTACTAAGGATGGAATCAAGTTGATAGATAATTATGAACAATATGCTGGTGTAGCTTTAGATAATTTAGAATTTACTACAGAAAAAGGTTTTATATTGGAATTTGAATTTGGTTTGGATTCTGGTTCTGCTCAACCGAGATATGGTGATGGTATCGCCATGGTATTATATGACGGATCAGAGGCCAATCCAACTATGGGAGCCAAAGGGGGAGCTTTAGGGTATGCCCCTCGTAAACACCTTACCAGTTCGAATTCAAAATTAGGTTTTTCTAAAGGTTTTCTTGGTTTGGGATTGGATTTATATGGGAATTATAAAAACATAATGAAAAACAAGGATGAGATTAGAAATGGTCTTATGACTGACGATGCTAAAGGTAATTACGTTGTGTTGAGAGGACCTTATAGTCCGACTTCTCAGTATGATGGATATCCAGCTCTTTTTGCTATTAATACTGTAGAGAATAAGAATTATTTTTTAAATAGAACTACGGGGGCTGTTGAGATAAAATCACGAGGTTTTGAAGGACAGCGTTTTGATATTAGAAGTGGAAAAGCAAATGTTAGTATTGGAGATGTAGGATATCGAAAAATTGTTATTTCATTAGTTCCAGGTATTGATGATGTTAACAGTGAGAATGGTTTTTTCATTTCGGTTGATGTACTTCATGGAGATTTTAAATCAACGGTTGTTAAAAACTATTTTATTCCTAAGGCAGGTAAGATTGATTATATAGAGCAAGTAACTGATAAAAATTCAGAACGTAGAAGTCTTGACATCCTTGTTCCTCAAAGTTTAAAAATGGCCTTTACAGGTTCTACTGGAGCAGCTTCTATTCGTGCACATATTCGAAATATTGCTTTGAGTCTACCTTTTTCACCTGTAGCAAATGATATGACCTATCATGGAGTTCTTCCTGATATTCAAAATGTTTTTAAACCATTGTATTCTGCGTTTGGGTATAATAGCAATGTCTATTCTGTTTTGAATCCACCTATCAAGTCAGTATTGTATTTAGATAAATCTTCATTTAGATTTAAAAAGATGGATCCAGTGACAAAGCAAGTTGTCTTGACACCTAACCCTTATGAGTTAAATGAACCTGGTGTTGGAACATTTACTTATGACAAAGATAGTGGGGAAGTTAGCTTTGTTCCAGAAGAAGGATTTGCAGGAGATGCACCTTATGTTTTTTACTATGATATCAAGAATTCGAAACCGGCAACTGGTGTAGATATAAGTATTGAAGAGTATCGCTCTAGAACGGCAGCTATTACTCTGAATTTTGTAAAAAAAGGTACGGGAGTTGATCTTTATCCAAGTCTTATTATAAATAAAGGAATTAAGAAAATTAATTAAAAAGACCTATATACCTATACTTTTTTAAGTAGTTGTAGACTTTATAACTTAGTGGAATTAGTATTATAGAAAATCTTCAAAAGCATAAGCTTTTGAGGATTTTTTATTTATTAAAGACTGCCTAACCATTATGGTTTTAATACATTTAGGTATTGTAAATTATACTGTTGTAAATTTTCTTTTATTAGCAAGTTTCCTTTTGTTAATAAAAAATATTCATTGAATATTAAGATTCATAATAATGATAGTGCTGTATGAGTGGTATTATCTTATTTCTCTATGAAACATTTAAATTAGTTGGAGTTTAATCATGTATACTTTATTAAATACGGCAATCAGACAATAGGATCTGTAGCTATTTTTTATATTCATCTTTTTTCAGTGTTTTAAAAGGTTACCTTTGTGTATCTAAAAAATAAAAAAATGAGAAAGATTTCTTTATTATTGTTAGGCATTTTGCTAACAACGTTTCAATCATGTGTAATGAAAGAGGAAATACATGTGAGTAAAAAAGGAAAAGTAGATTATGCTTTTAATATAAACTTTTCTGAGCTTTTGAAGGTCTCTCCAGGTGCAAGTAAAAGCATGGGAAAAGATATTGATAATGCAATTGATTTTTTTAATGGACAGGAGCTTACAATAGATCAGTATTTGGATATTATTTTAGCTAAGGAAGATAACGCAGCATTTAAGAAAGATAGTTTAAAGGCTGCTCATCCAGATATATTTGCGAATTTAGAGAATCTACGTATGCAGTTTACTGTAAACGACAGTATAGGAGATATTTCTTTTAAGATAGATTCAAAAGACGTAACAGAGTTGAATAATGCTTTGAAAGGATTAGAACAGATAGGTAAATTGACAGGAAAAAATGATAAAGCAGCTAAAGAGAGTTTAAGTGTAAACTCTGTTATAAGCGATAAAACTTATTACGAGTTTAAAAATAATGTATTTGAGAGAAAGGTAAAGCCAAGTAATAAGGAAGGGGAGAAACCGACGATGGAAGGGATGGAACAAATGTTCACTTATGTAATGGTGGTTAGCTTTGACAAAAAGATTAAATCAGTATCCTATGATGATGCTAAAATTAGCAAGGACGGTAAAAGTTTTACTAAAGAGATTAAGATGGGGGATATCATAAAGGACCCGAGTGTACTCGGCTATACAGTAGAATTGAAGTAAAGTATACCTATAAAAAAACCGAACAATATTGTTCGGTTTTTTTATAGGTATACTAA